>CAYOUM010000061.1:0-6415 GCA_964407185.1 uncultured Methanomassiliicoccales archaeon
GGGACTGCGGGAAGCCGACGATTGCGCGCGTGAACGGCGTGTGTGCGGGCGGCGGGAACGAGCTCCATATCGCGTGTGACCTGAGCGTCGCTGCGGACGATGCAGACTTCCTCCAGGTTGGCACCCGCGTGGGGTCCGTGGCCGCGGGCGGGGCGACGCAGTGGCTGCCGCTCCTCATCGGAGACCGTCGCGCGCGGGAGATGTTGTACCTGTGTGAGCGGGTGCCCGCAAAGACCGCCCTGGAATGGGGCCTCGTGAACTGGGTCGTTCCCCGCCAAGAGCTCGATGCGAAGGTCCGGGAGATCGCGGACAAGCTAATCGACAAGTTCCCGGAGTCCCTCCGATACACGAAACAACAAGTGAACTTCTGGAAGGACTTGGCGTGGCACATGACAGTCGGCCACGCGCGGGACTGGCTCACATTGCACTTCGCGACGCGGGAGCCGTTCGAGGGGATGCGCGCCTTCGTGGAAAAGCGGAAGCCGGACTACCGCGCGGCGGGTTCGGACAGTCCGGAGTTCCTCCATGGCCCGCCAGTCCTGACGTGTCCGTCGTGCGGGGCGATTGGATTGCCGATGGACTTTGCATTCTGCGGGAAGTGCAGGGCGCGCCTGACGCGATGAGCGCGTCGCACTTGCCAAAGGTTCATCATCAGAGAGGAAGGTCCGCCCACGCGCGCGGTGGGCATCCATGGCGAAGCTCACGTTGAATCCACCCACGGAAGGCCACAAGATCGTCATCGCGGGAGAGAAGCTCCTCGTCCCAGATGATCCGATCATCCCGATCATCGAAGGGGACGGGATCGGGCCCGACGTCGTGCGCGCGGCCCGCCGCGCCGTCTCTGCCGCCGTGGAACGCGCCTATGGCGGTCGCCGTAAGATCGTGTGGTTTGATGTGCCCGCCGGAGAAACGGCGGTTGTGAAGTTCGGTGATCTGCTCCCGCAAGCGACGTTGGATGCAATCCGCGACTACGTTGTTGCGCTGAAAGGCCCGCTCTCCACGCCAATCGGCGGCGGGTTCCGTTCCCTGAACGTGACGCTCCGCCAGCGCCTCGACCTGTACGCGAACACGCGGCCCGTCTATTGGATTCCGGGGATTCCGAGCCCGATGAAACACCCGGAAAAGATGAACCTCGTGATCTTCCGAGAGGCAACGGAGGACGTGTATGCGGGTATCGAGTGGCAGAGGGGGTCGCCGGAGGCGAAGCACATGCTCGGGCTTCTCGAGAAGGAGTTTGGGGTGAAGCTGTCGGAGGATAGCGGCCTCGGCCTGAAGGTCATCTCCGAATTCAAGTCGAAGCGTCTCGTCCGCAAGGCGATTCGGTATGCGATCGAGCACGGCCGGCGGTCCGTGACCCTCGTGCATAAGGGGAACATCATGAAATTCACGGAGGGCGCGTTCCGCGAGTGGGGCTACGAGGTCGCGCGGCAGGAGTTCCCGAAGCAGACGATCACGCACGATGACGTGCACAGAAACTTCGGCGGGACCCCGCCAAAGGGAAAGGTGGTCATCAAGGATATCGTCGCGGACAACATGTTCCAGCAGCTCCTCACACGCACGGACGAGTACGATGTGGTCGCGGCCCCGAACCTGAACGGCGATTACCTGAGCGATGCAGCCGCCGCCCAGGTCGGCGGGCTTGGCGTTGCGCCGGGCGGGAACCTCGGAGACCACTACGCGTTGTTCGAGCCGATCCATGGCACCGCGCCGAAGTCCGCAAGACTCGATCGGGCGAACCCGACGGCGGAGATTCTTGCGGCCGTGATGATGCTCGAGCACTTTGGCTGGCCTGAGGCGGCGAACGCGCTCCGCGATGCCGTGAAGAAGACAATCGCTCAGAAAATCGTCACTCACGACCTCGCACGACAGATGGAGGGCGCGCGACAGGTGAAGTGCTCCGAGTTTGCGGACGCGGTCATCCAAAACTTGTGAAAACGGTTGTGGCGGGGCCGCCCCCGCAAAGAGACGGTGATGTCACCGCGCGGAATGACGGTGCCTTCAAAAGGGCGCCTGCCTTGTCTTCGGGGACATGGCCCTTGGGCCGCTCGACACGTACGCGGTGACGGCCTTCCTCGCCATCGCGCTCGGGATCTTCGGGCGGAAGATGTACTTCCGCCTGCGATATCTTTTCATGGGCAAGGTCAGGGAGCGCCGATGGAATCACCTGCCAACGCGATTCAAGAATTTCATCGTGTACGGAATCTTTCAGCGCAAGGTCGCGCGGGAGTGGTACGCGGGCGTCCTCCACTCGTTCATCTTCTGGGCCTTTGTGATTCTCGGTGCGAGCGTCGTTGAAATCACCGCCCAAGCGTACGGGCCCGGATGGCGGTTGCCCCTGCCGGCGATCGCGGGCTTCTCGCTCGGCGGCCCCTTGTACCTCGCGCAGGATATCATCGCCGTCCTCGCGGCGTTCGGCGTCCTGATGGCACTCTACCGTCGCTACGTGATCCGCCCGAAGAAACTCATGCACGAGGGGATGCTCGACGCAACGATTGTCCTGAGCTTCATCCTCGGTATCGTCTCGACTCTCCTCCTGTACAACGCGGCGGACATCGCCCAAGGTACCGCTTACCTTCCCGCGTGGAAGCCGATCTCCGCCGCACTCGTGAGCATCTCCGTCGTGAGCCTTGATCCCGTGTTTTGGTGGCGGGTGTTCTGGTGGGCCCATGTGGTCCTGCTCTTCTCGTTCCTCGCGTACGTGCCGCACTCGAAGCACATGCACATCATCTTCGCAATCGTGAACACGTTCTTCATGGACCTCACGCCGCGCGGGGCGATCAAGCCCTTGGACCTCGAAACATCACAGACGTTCGGCGTGAGCCGGGTGGAGCAGCTGTCCTGGCGGCAACTCCTCGATGCCTATGCGTGTACAGAGTGCGGGCGGTGCACGGACGCGTGTCCCGCGAATGCGACGGGCAAACCGCTGAACCCGATGCGGATCATCACGAACATCCGCGATACCCTTGATGAGCAAGGGCCTGCGATCGCGGCGGGCAAGATGGATGGGCTCCCTGACATGTTTGCGACCGTCCACTCGGAAGATGGCATCTGGGCATGCACGACCTGCTACGCGTGCGTGTACGAATGCCCCGTGATGAACGAGCACGTCCCGAAGATCCTCGATATGCGCCGTCACCTGGTCCTCACGCAGGGAAAAATGCCCCCCGAATCGATGGAGACGATGCGGAAGATCGAGCAGAACTACAACCCGTGGGGAATCGGCTGGGACCGGCGCGGGGATTGGGCCGAGGGGATGTTCATCCCGAGGCTCTCGGATGGCGGGCAATACCTGCTGTTCTGGGTCGGGTGCGCGGGTTCCTACGACGACCGAAACCGGAAGGTCGTTCAATCGTTCGCCCGGATCCTACGGGAGGCGGGCGTTCCGTTCGCAATCCTGGGGCCCGAGGAGCGGTGCACGGGTGACCCCGCGCGCCGGATCGGCAACGAATACCTCTTCCAGATGCTCGCAACGATGAACGTCGAGACGCTGAACAAGTACGGCGTGAAGCGAATCGTAACGTGCTGCCCGCACTGCTTCAACACGCTGAAGAACGAGTACCCGCAGTTCGGCGGGAACTACGAGGTGATTCACCACACGCAACTCCTCGATAGGCTGCTCGAGCAGGGCCGGATCAAGCTCACGAAGGAAATCTCCGAGCTCATCACGCATCACGACTCGTGCTACCTCGGGCGATACAACGACATCTATGAGGAGCCGAGAGACGTCCTGATGCGGATCCCAGGCGTTCGGACCGTAGAGATGTCCCGGTGCCGGGACAAGGGATTCTGCTGCGGCGCGGGGGGCGCGCGGATGTGGATGGAAGAGAGCATCGGCGAAAAAGTGAATCATCGCCGCCTGCAGCACGTCACGGAGACGGGCGCGAAGGTCGTCGCGACCGCGTGCCCGTACTGCCTGATCATGTTCGACGACGCTGCGAAGACGAAGAATCGCGAGGACATTCAGCGATACGACATCGCGGAGCTCGTCGAGCGGGCTCTGTGACGCCTCGAGGTTCCTCAGTCCAGGAGTAACTGCCTTCACTACGAATTGTAAAGCATTTATAATTGCCATCGGGTGGCAGCGCCCATGGCATTGATTCCTCTCCCAACGGATTCGGACCTCGCGGCGACCGTCGCTCGGGTGTTGATGGGCGTGATGTTCCTCTTCCATGGCGTACCGAAGATGGGGGATCTTAGGGGAACGATGGCCTGGGTGAGGGGGACAGGGTTCCCTGGTGGCGCCGGGTTCGCGGTCCTTTTCGCCCTCCTCGAATTCTTCGGCTCCATCGCCCTGATCCTCGGGTTCCTCGTCCAGGTCGTGGCGATCCTTCTCGCCCTCGAGATGGCCGCGACGAGCATCTTCTCGAAGACGAAGCTCGGGAAGAAGTTCGTCCTCGGGTATGAGCTGGACGTGCTTTATCTCGTTCTCGCCGTGACCGTTGCGCTCCTTGGGCCCGGGCCGTGGTCCCTCGACCGGCTCCTCGGACTTGCCTAGAGCGCGTCGATTTTCTTCGCGAGCTTGAAGTCCCGCTCGGTGAGCCCACCTGCGTCGTGGGTCGTGAGGGACAGCTTCACACTCGTCCAAGCGTTCGTGATATCAGGGTGGTGATTCATCCCCTCCGCGAGAAACGCGACCCGCACAAGGAACGCGATCGCCTCCGAGTAGGTGTCGAACGTCCACGTCCGTTCAATCGCATCGCCGATGCGGGTCCACATCGGAATGTCCGCGAGCATCGTCCCGATGTCCCCTTCCGGGAGCTTCGCGCGGGCCATTTGACCGCGATGCGCAATGGAGGAGCAAAAGACCTTCGAGACAATCTATAAGCCATGAGAGGTCTTCCACCGCCTGGGGGAGCCCATGCCACGATACGTTCGACTGATACGATTTACAGAACAAGCCGTGAAAAACCTCGCGCGCCTTACTGACCTCCTCGCGGACGCCCGCAAGGTGTTCGAGGCGAACGGCGGGAAGGTCCTTGATGTGTACTCAACGCTCGGCCGTTACGATCTGATTGCGATCGTCGAGGCGCCCGATGACGCGACGATGATGAAGATCAGCGCTCTCGTTGCTCGCCAAGTGAACGTCCACGCGGAGACGCTCCCCGCCGTCCCCGCCGGGGACTTCGCGAAGTCCGTCGCCGCGGCGAGGTAATCCGCGTCATCGCACGATCACGATTGGCGTCTGCGCCACGACGTCGGTGGCAAGCGCGATGTCGAGGCCGACCTGGACCGCGTACGAATGGTATGAGTTGGTGCCGTGGTAGCTGGACTGGACGTCCGCGGGAATCGGCATCTCGAACTCGAACGGGACCCCCTCCTGGACCCGGTCGATCGGAATCGACCACTCCTGCCGGAACGTCTCCGTCGTCTCCTCGACGCTGTCCGCCTTCGCCCACTCGCCGCCAATCAGGCGAGCGTACACGCGACGCACGCGTGTACCGCCGAGACGGAAGACTGTGATCCGACAACCGACGAGTTCGCGCGCGAAGAATCGGTCGCCGTCCAGGTCGACGAACACTTCGGGGCCTTGACCGCCCGAGCGGAACCGAATCGGATAGGGAAATCGACGGACGCTGTTCCGGTCGGGACGAGTGGCCCACGGTGTAGATGAAATCTCCGAGTGCGTTGCCACGTGCGATTCTGACGGCCTATCCGCCTCTCAGTTCCTTCATCGCCGCCGGAAGGAGTTCGAGGACGTTCGCGGTGAACCCGTAGTGCGCGACCTCGAAGATCGGAGCGCTCGGGTCCGTGTTGATTGCGATGATCGTGCCCGCGTCCTTCATCCCGGATACGTGTTGCATCGCGCCGCTGATCCCGCACGCGATGTACAGCTTCGGCCGCACGGTCTTCCCGCTCTGACCGACCTGGCGGGTCTTTGGAAGCCACTCCATGTCCGTCAGTGGGCGGGAGGCGCCTACGACGCCGCCGAGCACCTTCGCGAATTCCTCCACGAGGACGAGGTTCTTCTTCTCCTTGATCCCGCGACCCGCGCTGACGACGATGTCCGCGGCCGCAATGTCGATGTCCTGAACCTCGGGCTTCTCATGTCGAAGGAACTTCGTGCCCAGCTTGGACACATCAATCGCGACATTGATGGATGTGATGGGGGCGGACGAAGGGAGCGGCTCCGCGGCCTTCACCGCGGCGGGCCGAATCGTGGCGACGTACGGCCGCTCGCTCGACAGCTCGACCTGCGCAACGATCTTGTCGTTCAGGATCTTGCGCGTTGCGACGAGAGCTGCCTCCTCGATGGAAAGAGCAACGCAATTCGTAACAAGCGGTGCACCAAGGGCAACGGCAAGAGCCGGCGCGAGGTCGAAGCCTTCTGAGGAATGCGCGAGCAGGATCGCCCGGGGCGTGACCGCGTTGGAAATCGCGCGAATCGCTTGCTCGTACCCGCCGGGGGAATAGTGCT
>CAYOUM010000061.1:6425-7620 GCA_964407185.1 uncultured Methanomassiliicoccales archaeon
AGAAGTGGATCGTCCGCGAGGAGAACCTCCGCATATTCCGCGAGTCGCGGCGCCAAGCTACCGCCATGGGCGGGCAGGACGACCTTTGCAGACCCGCCGCTTTGCTGAGCGAGAGACCGTCCAAGGTTCACGAGTTCGAGCGTCGTGCCGACGAGCTTGCCCTCCCGATGTTCGGCCACCACAAGGATATCGCCCGCCATCGCCTCACCTTCGATAGAAGCCCTTCTCCCGCAGTAGCTGGGCGAGTTTCTTCGCCTGATCTGTCACGCCGCCTGAAAACATCTCAGCGTGGCCCTTCGCTTCCGGTAAGGAGAGGCGACGAACCCGGAACGTGTATCCGCGCGCGAAGTCGTCCCACGAGTTCGCGCCGAGAGCGGATGGTGTGATCTCCTTGATGGGCTGGCGGGCCGCCTTCATAATGGCGGGCAGGGGCGCGTATCGGGGCGTGTTGATGCCAAACTGGATCGTGAGCACGGCCGGCAGCGCGAGCTGGACGACCTCCTGGTCGCCGCCCTCGAGCTCGCGGTTCACGGTGAGCGTCCCACCATCGATGGCCACCTTTGTTACGACACTCGCGTGTGGATGGCCGAGCGTCCGCGCGATCTCGCCCCCCGTGAGGGAGTTGATGTAATCGTCGCTCTGGACGCCGGCGAGGATGAGATCATGCGGGATTGTCTTGATCGTGGCCGCGAGAATGCGAGCGACCTTCACCGAGTCGAAGGCGGCGGGATCCTCGTACGCGACGCGCACCGCCTCGTCCCCGCCCTTCGCGAGTGCCTCGCGGAGCATCTGCTCCGTCCGCTTCGGCCCGGCGGTCAATGCGACGACACGCCCGCCCTGCTTCTCCTTCAGCCTCACGGCCTCTTCGAGGGCGTACTCATCCGCGCCATTCGTTCGGTAGTTCAGAGCATCCCGCTTGAGGTCCGTGCGCTCCGCGTTGATCTGAAATTGGAGGTCCGGGTTCGGAATCTGCTTCAGGCACACGACGATGTTAAGAGACACGCGGGCGTGCGTAAAGAGGGACTTTATTTAACCGTGTCGCGGGGCCAAGAGCTCCGGCCCTTCGAGTGACTGCGATGAGCGAATCCCTTTGAGCCGCTCGACATAAGCATCGCCGGCGAAGCGCCAAGAGAGATTCGCGGGGTCGAACATCCGCCAGTCAAGCTTGCAGAACGAAGGCTGGAAAAGGGCAATC
>CAYOUM010000062.1:0-7603 GCA_964407185.1 uncultured Methanomassiliicoccales archaeon
GCGCGGGAGCGGACGGATGGTCCCGAGGCGAAGCTACCTTTTTCGATTTCCTTCCCATGCGAGCGTGACGAGGTGAAGGGCAAACTCAAGATCCCCTCCCGTGGCGAGCGTGAAAGTAATCCATTCGGAACTCCCCTTTCGAAGTCCAATTCGTGAATCCTGTTGAAGCTTGCTCCGCCCGATTTCTATTACGCGCCTAGTGAGACGGATATCGAGTTCCCGTCTGCTGTGGAAGTGTACAAACTCCTTTCCGTCGACGAAGTAGGCGGGATCCTTCCCCCATCTGGATCCTCTCCGTTCGACCCCCGCTAGGGTTAGGATCTTGGAGTTCAGGAGCTTCTGAGGATTATCGACTGTCATGTTCTCCGCTCCCCCCATTGCCGCTCGGTAACACGACCGGCCACGTAAGCGTTGCTTCGCCCGCAAAGGCCTTTGAATTGGGGCGGAAATCGGGCCACAATCTGGCACACGGAGGATATCCTGCATTACTTTTCCGATGACAGGAGGATTGCGGTGATGAAGCTAGCGGGTGTTCTCATCGTTGTCATGGTCGTTGCCATCGCTCTACCGGCGCTCGTTCCCCCGGCGCAAGCGGCGCGTCCGGGATTCGTGTTCCCAGGCGGGTGTTGCTTCTACGAGGGAACCGTCGTCCGCACGGTCGTGCCGCCGTCCGCGTTTCCGAACGAGGGCCGGGACAACTTCTACGGGTTTCCCGGGCCTGCCGCCATGGGGCAGAAGGGGGTCGTCGCGGTGGCCCCGGGCGACGTCGGATACCATGGCGGACACTGGAAGTTCCATGCGGTGACCTTCGACATGGGCGTGACGCCGTACCTGTTGACCTCGGAAGCAGCAGTCCTGGCCGCCGAGCTCGCGGGCGATGTGACGGTCACCCGTGTGCCCGCCAACGACTTCCTGTGCCGATCCAGAAATAGTGTGCGGACTTCGCGGGACGTCTTTGGGTCGTTGGGGTCCGTCTCACCGCGAAACTGAATAGGACGTGACGGGTTGTTGCGTGCGGGAACGGCCGATGGACAAAGTCAACCTCGACCAGAAATTCGCCCTCGTGCCCGACTACTGGAGTCCGAAGATCGTGGCGGAACTGAACGATTCGTATGTCAAGGTCGTGAAGTTGAAGGGCGAGTTTGTGTGGCACCACCACGCCGCGGAGGATGAGATGTTCTATGTTGTGAAAGGTGCGTTGCGGATCGACTTCCGAGACCGCCAAGTTCCTCTCGGACCGGGCGAGCTGCTCGTCGTGCCGAGGGGCGTGGAGCACCGACCCGTGGCAATCGAGGAGGTCCACGTACTCCTCATCGAGCCGAAGACGACCGTGAACACCGGCGAGGTCCGGGAGAAGCGCACGCACTTGGAGCTCGACAGAGTGTAGGCGATTCCGCTAGACGTCTCGCCTGTCCAAGTCCGGATGCGAACGTTCCGCACCCAGCTGGGAGGTCAGCGCGTTGGGCGCAGCGATCCTCGGGGCTTTACAAACACGTCGAAACGAAGCTTCTAAAGCCGCGACGGGATGCATGGGAGCGATGACGAAGACGATCCGTCAGGCCGTCTATTTCGAAGCGCCCCCGCGCGAGGTGTTCGAGGCCCTCATGGATTCGAAGAGACACGCCGCGTTCACAGGCGACACCGCGAAGATCAATCCCCGCGTCGGCGGGTCGTTCTCCACATTCGGAGGCTGGGCGACGGGCAAGACGACGCGTCTCGAGAGGGACAAAATCATCGTACAGTCCTGGCGTTCGTCCGATTTCTCGAAGGACGATCCGGATTCGAAGGTGATGTTCCATTTCTCGAAGAAGGGGAACGGGACGCGATTGATGTTCGTCCACAGTAACGTTCCCGACGATCAGGCCGAGGACGTGAAGCAGGGGTGGATCGACTTCTACTGGAACCCGTTAAAGGAGTACCTCAAATCGTCAAAGCAGTGAGGTCGCGAACATACATCCGCGAGCCTGGTGCGGGCAATTTGCCGCAATCTGCTTCCGTGCGCCTATTGCACACGTTTGGCGGCCGAGGTCGGGCCGCGACAAGCCCATCTCACGTTGGTGGGAACTCTTTGAGGCTGTGTGCGTAAAGCTCTGCTGCCCTCCCTTGGGGGCATCGAACCCTCTGAAAAGACTATGATGCCGGCACGTCCGTCCGAATGCGTTGTTCGACAGCCCCGCCATCCCAGCGGAAGACCTTTTGCCCCGCGAGGATGAACCAGACCCCGAGGCTCGCTATCGCCGGAATAGAGGAGAACACGAAAGTTCCCACAACCGTCACAACGCCGAGGGCAAGGCTCGCGATCCCATAGGATTTCGGAAATCCAAGCCCTCGCCGCATGGCGCCTGCGGCAGCGGTCTGGGCGACTCCGATGAATGCGAGTGGCAGCGCGAGGAAACCCCAAAAAAGGAACTCGGCCACGACATCCGCAAGGCCCACGACGAGCGGTTGCTGGGATTCGATCACCGTCGCGTGGAGATAGCCAAGCGCGAGGCCCGAGAAGACGCCGATCACACGGCCAATCGCGAAGATCGTGAATCCCGCGATGCCGAGTCCGCATGCCATGAGGGCAAACCCGCCACCCCCACCACGCGTTGCCTGATAGAGTCCGACGAATGCGATGATGCCTAGGAAAGGAAGCACCAGGAACGGAATCGCGCCGAGGAGGAAGCCAATCCTGTCCTCGTTCACCCCTTGAAGAGACCCGCCAACGTCAGGGCCGAGGAACTGGGGCGTGAAAAGCGAGAACCCGGCCTCCAGGGCAACGAGAATTCCTGCCGCGACGCCACACGCTCCTGCGACTCGGAGCGCTCCCTTCTCCCCCATCGCCACGAACACCACCCGAGAAATTGATGATTCGAGGAGGTAAAAAACCTTCTGCTTAGTTGCGCGCTTGCTATCACTACTGAAACTGATATTCAGTGTGCAACCAGACGCCTCCTACGAAAGGCGTTGTTCGAGCGGGATCAAATCGCTGCGGTCGAACCCAAGCGCTTTGAAATACGCAATCATGTCGCCCGCATGCCACTCGACGAGCGTTCGCACGCGTTCAATCCCCTTCTCGCGGAAGTGTCTCAGCAGCGCTTCCCCAAGGGCCTTCCCCACGCCATGTCCCTGAAATGCGGGTTCGACGCCGACGACCTTCACCCACCCTACATCGCGGTCCTCGCCGAACTCCCACGGCCGCACGTCGCCGACGATGAAGCCCGCGAACTTCCCGTCGACCTCCGCCGCGAGGCATGCCTTCGTGTCGCCGTGCCTCAGCTGCTCCCGCACATGGCGGCCGAGGGAACTCGTGCGGGGCGATTTCGTGATCGCCTTCTCCGTCCGTTCGATCGCGGGGACATCGGCGTCCGTGAGTGGGCGGACCTTGATCTTCGCCATGGGCTCACTCCACCCGGATGATCTTCACACGCTTCCCAATCCAGTCTGGCGGGAGGTAGATCCGGCCCGAGTTCCCGCTCTTGTGGACGACCTTCTCGATCATCTCTTGACCGAACACCTCGAACTTGCTGTCCTTCCTCGCCCGGGCCATGGTCCCTTCCTCGCTTCGTTCGGGAAACCTCTCCCTCCCTGAAAAAGGTAGCGGAGGAGTCGCCACGTTGTAGCTACGGGATCGGACAGAACCGACGTCCAAGCTCTGCTTCAAGAACTTCTGAACAGGTCTGTGCTCAGATAGCGGAGCCCGGAATCGACCATGATCGTCACGACGGCTGCATTCGGCCCAAGCTGCCGGGCGATTCGGAGGGAAGCGACGACGTTCGCACCGGAGGATGTCCCGACGAAGAGGCTAGCTGCGACAGCGACTAGGACCACCACGATGAGGAGCACATCGACCATCAGACTACGAAACGTTCTATCGGGCCCTACCGTATGAAAGGATTCGGGCAGAAAGAAAGGAGCCGCGCATCGAGACAAGACTAGGGTGGTGAGTCATGCGATTATGCCCACGGCGCCTGCCGCCACTAGGAGGACGGCGGAGACGACCTTTCCGACGTGTGACCAGTGCACGCTTTGCCATTAGCGCTGAAGTCGTAAATCTACCCGTTGGATATCCGGACACATGAACACTGCAAGTAGCCCCTGCCGGCCGGCGAACACCTATGTCACCGGCATAAGGGAAAGGGGCCGGGCGGTGAGACCCGGCATTGGGGGACAGCCACCGTCTCTGCCTTGACCTAATTGCCTATCCTTTAGATTTCTGCCACTCCATATGGGTACGCCGTCGTCCGGATTTGAACCGCCTCGAACGAGAAAAAGGGAAAGGGAGGGCCGCGTCGCGGCCTCGCTAGGGGACTGGAGCCGAGATCGCTATCTCGTTTCCGAATTCCAGTCGGCTCCTCCCTGAACATGGGTCCGTCCGGATTTGTGCGGGTGGCGCCAAGAGCGCGAGGCTTACGGGGAACACGACTCCGAGGGTGATCGGGACCCGCGTCCGGTCCGTCTCGATCTCCTTCAAGGTCCAGAGTCCGATGGCAGGTGCTGCGGAGGTGTAATCGTGCCCCTGATTCCAAACGTTATCGAGCGATTTCTCCTGTTCAGGCTGAACCTTGCTCCCGCCGTGTTCCTTGATATCGCCGCCTCAGGCGCCCTCCACGCCGTCACTGCAGCCGTGAAGCTCGGGGTGTTCGAATCGATTGCTGAAGGCAGGCGGACGGCAGATGAGGTGGCGAGGTCGATTCGAACAGACCCACGGTCCACGATGATTCTGCTCGAGAACCTCACGGCATTCGGATACGTCCGGCGTTCCGGCAACCAGTACGCGAACTCCCCGACAACACGGACATGGCTGTCTCGGCGTTCCTCGACAAACTGGGCGGACGTCACGCTGTTCTGGGAAGAACTCGTGTTCCCCTTTTGGCGGGACCATGCTGAGAACGCGATTCGTCAGGGGAAGCCCGACGTCACGATCTACGAGTGGCTCTCCCAAGTCCCAGGCGGGTGGAGGATTGCGCAGGCCGCGTTCCAAGCGTATTCGCGTCCGATCGCGGACCCTATCGCCGCGGCCGTGTCGCTCCCGTCGAACGCGAGACGGCTCTTGGATGTCGGAGGCGGTCACGGACTCTACAGCATCGCCTTCTGCCGTCGGTTCCCCGTTCTCTCGGCGACAATCTTCGATCTCCCGGAGGCGCTCGCGTCCGCGCGGGAGAACGCTGCGGCCACACACATAGACGATCGCATCTCTCTGCAACCCGGCGACTACCGGACGGATTCGCTCGGCGAAGGCTACGACGCAGCGCTTCTCTTCTCGATCCTTCACGCGCATCGACCCGACGAGAACCTCGCGCTGCTCCGGAAGGTGGCTCACGCGTTGAACCCGGGCGGCGTCGTCGTCGTGCTTGACAACGTCGTCGGTGGACCGAGTCGCACTACAAGGGCGATCGGAAGCCACTTCGGCCTGACGTATCTCATCGGCCTTGGTGGTCAAACGTATTCGCAGAGCGAAATCGAGGGATGGCTCACGGCAGCGGGCTTCTCGAGCCCGCGGCGTGTGAGGGTGAGGAGGGCTGCAGGACTCCTCCTCCTGACTGCGACCAAGGCTCGATGAACGCCGAGTCATCGTGCCATTGATGCGAGCCAGTCGTGCACTGCCCTCCACACCTCTGGGAACGTATCTCGTTTCCCGCCAAGCGGCTCGAACGAGTGGCCTGCGTTCGGGATTACGACGAGCTCATGTGGCTGCGGCAGCTTCGGGAGCTCACCGTGCAATCGCGAGAGATCGCAGAACGGGTCGCGGTCCCCTTGGACGAATAAGGCGGGCTTCACGAGCTTCGGCCACTCGGGCGGGTTCATGACTTGAGGACGGAACAGCGGGTGGAGCGGGTATCCGAGCGCGATCACGCCGCGGATGGCGGGGTCCGCCGACGCGCGGGCACAGACGCGAGCGCCCATCGACTTTCCCGCCACGAAGGTGGGGACATCCGGGATGGCATCCCGCGCGAATGCGACCGCGCCGCGGAGATCGTCCTCCTCCCTTGAGAGGTCTCTCGAAGCGTGACCTTTCTCGTCAACGTACCGGAAGTTGAAACGGAGTGCCCAAATTCCGTGGTCCGCCGCAGTTCCGGCGAGCCTCCGGACGAACGGGTTCCGAAGGTCGTTCGAGCGACCGTGCGCGATGATAAGGCCCGCGAACGTTTCCGATGATGGCGGATGGGCAACGCCTCTGGTCGTTCCGGTTCCGCTCGCTACGGGGATTTGGACGTCAACCCCTCGAGGCTCTGCCACGGCTTCCGGATGCGAGGACAGGAACATGAATGTGAGGACCGGAGGTAAAGGTATATGTATACATTATGATGTTTCGTAAACGATGGCCCAGACCGTCTCCGTACGCCTCCCCGAAGAAACGCTCCGCGAGGTCGACCTTCTTGCATCCCGGCTCAAGACAGACCGGTCGGAGGCCCTCCGACGCTTCATCGAGCGCGGGCTCCGCGAGGCCCGCATCGACGATGCGCTCGACGAACTCCGGGAGGGCCGGATCTCCCTGGGCCGTACCGCCGAGATGGCGGGCGTCACGATCTACGAGATGCTGGACCTCGCGCGGGACCGTGGAATCCCCTCCGGATACGGACCGGACGACCTCGAACGCGACCTCCGTGCATTCGGGCTGCGGTAACGTCAAGGCGGGAACAACCACAACTACATTGTGGGGGACACAGTAGGAATGATCGTCGCCGACGCCACCCCGCTCATCCACCTCGCGAGGACGAGGTGGCTCGGTGTCTTGCCGAAGCTCTACCGAAACGTCGTCGTACCACCAACCGCTTGGCGGGAGGTTCTCGAACCCGGAGCGCGTCGCGTCGAAACCCACTCGCTCGAGGAGGCCTCGCAGACCTGGCTCGAAGTCCGCAAGGTGCCCGCGAAGGCGCGTCGCGCATCGGCCGCGTACCGGAGGGGGGTCGCACTCGGGGACGGGGAGGCGGACGCGATTGCCCTCGCTGAGACCCTGCAGGTGCTCCTCCTCATGGACGATCGCGTGGCGGTGCAATTCGCCCGCCTGCGAGGACTCGAACCACGATGGACCACGTCCGTCATCCTTGAGGCCCATGGAAAGGGGATTCTGAGCGCGACGGAAGCTCGGACTGCGGTCGAAGACCTCGTGCACGCGGGCCTCTGGATCCGCCAGGACGTTCTCCTTCGCATCTTGGGAGTGCTTGCTGCCCGAAGCGATTAATACGGCGGGGACCATCGCACGACCTCAGGGCCGTTGACTGTGTCCGAGATTAAGATCCGCCTGCTCGAGGAGAAGGACATCTCACGGGCGGTTGAAATCGAGAGCGCGATCCTCGGGTCGAAGCGGTCCGCGACCCTCCGTGGGAGCTTGACCGCGTACCTTGCCAAGGGCGACCGCAACGCGTGTCTCGCGGCCGAGATGGATGGAACGCTCGTGGGCTTCCTGATCGGCGAGGTCCGCACGTGGGACTTCGGCGAGGACCAAGAAGTGGGCTGGATCAAGATCGTGGGAATCGACCCCGCGCACCAGGGGAAGGGGATCGGCAAGGCCCTCGGCGAGGCCCTCCTGAAGTATTTCCAGGAACGGGAAATCCGGACCGTCCGAACAGCTGTTGACTGGGACGCGGCGGACATGATCGCGTACTTCCGATCCCTA
>CAYOUM010000063.1:0-7571 GCA_964407185.1 uncultured Methanomassiliicoccales archaeon
TGACGTTCCAGCATTCGATGCGCTTCTGCGTCTCCTGACCTCAGAGGGCGTCCGCGCAGAACGGCTCTCGCCCAAGGAAGCACGGCAGCTCGAACCGCAGCTCGATGGATCGGACTACGTTGCGGTTGTGCACGATCCGGAGGCCGGATACGCGGACCCTGTTGCGACGGCTGTCGGCTTTGCGAAGGCAGCGGAGGGTCTCGGCGGGACGATTCGTCAGGATGTGAATGTCCGTGGTCTCGTCGTTCGGGGTGGTCAGATCGCAGGCGTCCGACTGGGCGATGCCGGTCAAATCGAGACGTCGAACGTGGCCCTTGCCGCTGGAACTTGGACCCGAACGCTTGCGCGTGCGGTTGGCCTCCGACTACCGATTCACTTTGTTCGAGGAGAGGTCGCAATCCTGCGCCGTCCCGTCGGTTTCGGTCGACCGCCGCGAATCCATTTCGACTTCTATGGGAACACGTACTCGCGGCCCGAAGGGGAGAAGGACGTCCTCGTCGGATACATGGATGCGCAGCCCCATCGTATCGTCCAGCAACCGGTTTTGCGGGAGGATTCCGTCTCGACATCGACGATGCGCGATCTCACGCGTCGACTCGCCAGGAGGTTCCCCTCCATGACTCGTGCACAGCCTCGTGGCGGGTGGGCGGGCCTCTACGACGTGAGCCCAGACTCGTATCCGATTCTCGATGCGGTCGGTCCCCGAGGTCTCTTCGTCGAGGTGGGGTTCAGCGGACACGGGTTCAAACTGTCCCCGGAGGTGGGGCGGCTCATGGCCGAATTCGTCGCCACGGGGCGGCGCCCAGAGGGGCTCGCCGAATTGGAGGCAGCTCGGTTTCGAGAGGGCCAGAAAATCAGACCTGAGGCGCCGTTTCCGCAGCGGCGTGGATCAAGACTCCCGTAGTCAGTAGTCCAAGCCATGGTTTGGGGCGCTTTCCTGCTGGATCGAAGAGCATTTGATTTTAGCGGCCGCGACCGGGGAACCACTTGCTGTATGTCGCGTGGTCCACGATCTCGATCAGGACGACGTATCGCTCGCCCCGATCTCGGACGACGGTGTACAGCAGCCGCCAGAAGGAGGGGAGGTCCTCCACGTACATGTTCTGGAGGCCGTACCGGACGCCGAGGGGTTTCGGTATGCGATTCTTCTTCACCACCTCTCCGTGGAGGCAGTCCGCGAGCAAGATCTGACGGTACGACCGGACGCGCCGTGCGATCGCCCGAGCGGCTGAATCGGTGCTTCGCTCGAGAGTCTCCAACACTGACGCCACCGTGTCGGTGAGGACGACGTCCTTGGCACGGAGACCCATCAGAGTCTGTGCCCCTTGCGAATCGCCTCGGCAAGGACCTCCGACGCTTCGGGCACCCACACAAGGCCCTTGCTCCCTTCCGCCACGAGACCGTCCTCCCCGAGGAAAGCGATGGCCGCATTCAGGCTCTGGCGGGTAGTGGAGTGGCCCCACTTCGACAGAGTCATCAACAACTGGTTGCGACTGATCGGACCTGCGGCGGCGCGCAGAGCGGCGCGCACATATTCAATCGTCTCGAGCGTCGGGTTCGCACCTCGGCGGGCGAACTTGGGTCGAGGGGCCCTCCGGGGAAACGCCATGCGGGATGCATAGATACATCTACTATATGTATGCTTTCATGGTCGGACGTCTTCAGCGTCCGAGGATGGCTCCGGCTGCGCGTAGCGCCGATACGAAATGAGGAGCTCGCTAACGACGGTCCAAGCCTTCAGCGGCTCCTTGTGAAGCGATACGGCGCGTTCACATGATTCCGCAACCGGGCTTCGGAACGTGCCACGCGGGAAGCCTCCGATTACGGCCACGAGGTTCCCCGCCACCTGCGGAATCTCCCGTGCGAGGTCGACGATCTCTCGTTGCTCGGAGAAGGCCCACTTCGTCCCTTGGCTCTTCGAGAGAAGCTGTTCGAGCGTGACGCCGCGGTCCATCACGATGAGAGGGTCCTCGTCTGGAACGTGCCCCTTCTCGAAGAGTTCCTCCATGAGCCCCACGAATCGCGCGTAGTTCTTTGGAATCCTCGTCTCGCGGGCAAACTGGATCACGTCATCGTTCCTCGTGTGGACGATTGTCCTTAGGCGCCCATCGAGGTTCAAGAGAGAATCCAGGCAAAGGACGAGGACGAGGTGTGCGATGTCCGGCCGGCCCCGCCGATCGCCTTCCGGAACTCTCCGGAGGGCGGGGTGGTGGAAGCTTGAGTCAAGGAGGGTCGAGGCGGGAGACCGTCCCCGCCTCTTCGCGTAGGCTCGGACGGACGGGTGGCTCTGGATCTGCCGCGGCACGAGTTCGAGTTCCGCGTCCGCGAGGATGACGGTGAGCACAACGCCCGCCCTCGGCTAGCTCAGCACGTCCATCAAGCGACCCATCTTCCGGGCGAGCTTGATCTCGCGCGCGATGCGGCGGCCCGTGGACATGCCGGGATCCGCGAGTTCCGAGTACGGGCTCCCGCCTACGAAGAGGTTCGTGCCCGCCACGATTCGCGTGCTAATCTCGAACACCTTGAACTTCAGGTCGTCCGTCACGATCGTCTCGAGGCAGAACGGCCCGATCATCCCGCCGAAGAGGTCGAGGGACCGCTCGACGACGCGCTCGGCCATGTCGAACGCCTTCGGGAGGAGCGACTCCCGGAGGACGACGGGCATGTTGCCTGTTACGACGAACGTCGGATACAGGTCGAGTTCCCGCAGCCGTTCCTGCGCGCCGAGCTTGTACATCTCGTCGATGTTCGCCTCGTCCCGCCGGTCGACGCCGAGGAGCTCGAGGGACCCCCGACTCAGGCGGTATCCTCCCTCCACGATCGGTGAGTAGAAGTAGTGAATGTAGTACCGCGTGCCGATGATGTATTCCTGGATCGTGTACTTCATTCCGGGTTTGATGGAGGCTTTGAACTCCTCGAGGTTCTTTGCGATGAACGCTCCACGGCCGCCCTTCGCGCCATAGTACTTCACGAACGCAGGCCGGTCGATGTCCTCCGGGCGGTTGATCTTCCGCGGCATGTCCACGCCAGCGGACGTAAGCCATTCTCGCTGCTTTTCGCGGTCCGTTTCCCACTTCAGGACCTGACGGTTTCCAAACGTTGGGACCGGCATTCGTGCGAACGCCTCGGCGCCCATGTACTCGACAAAGGAGCCGTGCGGAACCGTAATGACGTTCTTCGCGGTCAATTCCGCCGCGCGATCCGGGATTTCCTTGTAACTGTCGACGACGAGGAACTCGTCCGGCTTCGCGCGCGGGAACGCCTCGTAGAATCTCGGTTTCTCACCAACCGCGATGCCAACGGTCCGAAACCCCTCGAGCCGCGCGCCGTGGAAGATTTGCAACGAGGAGTGCGAGCAGACAGTCGCGACCGTGATGTCCTCGTAGTCTTCGAGAATCGAGGAGATTTGAGCGCGCGAAACCATTAGCGAACGAATGCCGTCGAACCCTTAAAGATTTTCAGCGACGAGGGCGCATGCTACTACTGGGTTCGCGCCGAGGTGGCCAGCGTTCTCACGAAATGGACGGTCTCCTCGACGTCGTGGACGCGTACGATGTCCGCGCCATTCTGCACGCCGATTGCCGCAGCGGCGAGAGAGTCCTCGAGTCGCCCCCTGACCGCTCCCGGATGCACACTCGCGAGGAAAGACTTCCGGGATGTGCCCACGAGAACGGGACGCCCCATCGCACGGATTTCGCGCAGGGAATGAAGAAGGGTCGTGTTGTGATCCGGAGTTTTCCCGAACCCAAATCCCGGGTCGATAACGATTGATTCCATCGCCACCCCACGGGATATAGCCTCCCCAAGCCGTTCTGCGAGAAACGCCTTGACCTCACCAACGACATCTTCGTAGCGAGGATCCTCCTGCATCGTGGCGGGCTCGCCCTTCATGTGCATGATGACGGCCCCCGCCCTCGAGTTCGCGATGACCTTGACCATCTCGTTGTCTCGCAGGCCGCGAACGTCGTTCACAATCACAGCGCCCGCGCGAATTGCCTTTCGTGCGATCTCAGGTTTGTACGTATCCACGGAGATTGGAAGGTCGACGCGTCGAGCGACAGCCTCGACGACGGGGCCGATCCGACGCCATTCTTCATCCGCCGGGACGGGTCGCGCACCCGGTCGCGTGGACTCCCCGCCAATGTCGAGGATGTCCGCGCCCTCCTCGGCGATTCGGCCGGCCCGTTCAACCGCCGCACCCGGATCCAGGAATTTCCCGCCATCCGAGAAGGAATCCGGCGTCACGTTCAGGATGCCCATCACGAGGATCCGATCGACGGTCCATTCGATGTCGCGCGCGCGCCAGACTGGCGGTGTCTCCCCCATGGACCGCACGAAGGGCCGGGCGCTACTTTAATGATGGCTTTTTATGGGGACGCACAGTTGGCGGGCGCGTCATGCGCGTGCTGTTCCTGCATTGCGATTTTCTCGAGTACGAGGTGAAGGAGAAGGCCCTCAAGGACACGGGGGCCATCGCACCGACCGAGCGGCGGGGCCGGATCGAGGACGCCCTCGTGTGCTTCATGAGTGCGGAGAAAGAGGACGAGGCGGACCCGGAAGCCCTTGTGCGGGAAGTCGTGAACAACGTCGCGGACGTCGCGTCACAGGTGAAGACGAAGAGGATCGGGATCTATCCGTACGCACATCTCAGCTCATCGCTCGCGGCTCCGGGACCGGCGAAGAAGATCTTCGCACTCCTCGACGAGCGGCTACGGGCGCGCGGATACGACGTGCTCTCATCGCCGTTCGGCTACTACAAGTCGTTCAAGGTGAGTGTGAAGGGCCACCCTCTCTCCGAGCTCTCTCGAGAGATTCGTGCGGGGGCGGTCGCTGAAGCGAAGGAAGAAGTCTCCGAGGCGGTCAAGGCGGAACAGAAACTGGTCTCGGAGTGGTTCATCCTCGAGCCGAGCGGCGCACTCCATCCGCTTCGCCTCGAGAAAGGCAAGGTCGTCGGATACGACTTCTCGCGGCACGAAAATCTCCAGAGGTTCGCATCGTACGAGATGGCGAAGTCCCGCGAAACGAAGGAGGAGCCGCCGCACGCGCGCCTGATGCGCGAACTCGAGCTCGTGGACTACGAGCCCGGGAGCGATCCCGGGAACCTGCGGTTCTACGCGAAGGGCCGCCTCATCAAGGCTCTCCTCGAGGAACTCGTCACCCGCCGCATTCTCGAGTCTGGGGCGATGGAGGTCGAGTCACCGGTGATGTACGACCTCGAGCACCCCGCGCTCAAGTCCTATCTGAATCGATTCCCCGCGCGTCAGTACATCGTCCAGGCGCCGAACAAGAGGACGTTCCTTCGGTTTAGCGCGTGCTTCGGGCAGTTCCTCATCGCCCACGATATGGTGATCTCGTACAAACAGCTCCCCGTCGCGCTGTACGAACTCACTCACTCGTTCCGCGCGGAGCAGCACGGTGAGGTGTCCGCGCTCCGCAGATTGCGGGCGTTCACGATGCCCGACTGCCATGCATTGTGCGGAGACCTCGACCAGGCGAAGGAGCAGATCATGGTCCGGTTCGATGTCGCGTGGACGATCCTCCAGGAGGTCGGGTTCCAGATGCCGGACGACTTCGAGGTCGGTCTCCGATCCACGGAGGAGTTCTATGGGAACAACAAGGACTTCATCGTCGCGTTCGCGCGGCGGTGGAGGAAACCGATCCTGATGGAGCGGTGGTCCCATCAGTTCTTCTACTACGCGTTCAAGTACGAGTGGAACTTCGTCGACGCGAACCTGAAGGCGGCCGCGCTCACGACAGACCAGATCGACACGGAGAACGCGAAACGCTTTGGGATTACGTACACGGACGAGGAGGGCAAGGAGCGACATCCGTACATCCTCCACCTTTCGCCGAGCGGTGCGATCGAGCGGGTGATGTACGCCCTCCTCGAGAAAGCCCACTTCGACAAGACGGCGGGGAAGCCGCCGATGCTGCCCCTGTGGCTCGCCCCGGTCCAGGTCCGCCTGATTCCGGTCTCGAAGGACCAGCTACCGTACTGCGAGAAGCTCCTCGCGGAGTTCCCCGAGGTGCGGGCGGACCTCGACGACACGGGGGACACCCTGAATAAGTCCATCCGGCGGGCGGAGAAGGAGTGGGTCCCGTACATCGCGGTCGTCGGGAAGAAGGAGGTCGAGTCGAACTCGCTGACGGTCCGGGTGCGGGCGACGAAGGCGCAGACCCCGATGTCGGCCGCCGAACTGCGGGGGGCGGTCGTTCGGGAGATCGCGGGCCGCCCGTTCCGGCCCCTGCCGTTGCCGATTCGCGTGAGCAACCGGCCGACGTTCCGGGGCTGACCGAACCACGTCACGGACCGCAATCCCTATATCGCGCGAACGGTTCGGCGCGGGGGCCATGGCCACAAAGGAGCGGACCGGAATCATCACCTCCTTCCGGCGTGGGGGCCAGGTCGTGCATCCCAACGTGACCATCGTGGACGTCGAGGGCGATGTCGACCGCGGCGCGCTCGTCGGCGCAAAGGTGGTCTGGCGGCGCGGGGACGGCTTCCAGCTCCAGGGTCGAGTCCAATCCCCCCACGGGAACGGGCACGCGGTTCTCGTCCGATGGCGCAAGGGCTTCCCGCCGCAGGGGTTCGGCACCCGCGTGGCGATCCAGGCGAAGTAGGCCCTCGGCCGATGGGGTCGATGGCATCCGCTCGCCCGTCGGGAAAGAAAAAAGGGGGAGGAGGTTAGCTGGCCATCCCTCCGTCAAAAAATGGAGGAGGGGTCATCGTGACCTCGGGAAGGGGGCAAAGGCGTTCGCCGGTTCCACCAAGGGTTTTATCTCGACCGGCACGTCGAGGCTCGGGGCCTTGAGCCCGGTGAGGATTGCAATCACGCGGAGGATGTCCGCATGTCGCGGGTCCACCCGGACGCCGAAGATTACGTTCGCGTCGCGGTGCATCTTCTCCGTGATTCCGTCGATGACGCGGAACGCGGTGCGGAGCGAAAGCGAGGGGCCGGAGGAGATGTGCACGAGCGCCGCGCGGGCTCCCTGCGTGTCGACATCGGGGAGAGGATTCGAGAGGGTCTCATCCACCACGCGCTCGGGATCGTGAATGGAGTTCTCGCCGTACAGGATCGTAGACATCCCGCCCTCCGACAGCACCGTGCGGACGTCGTTGAAGTCGAGGTTAATCAGGGACGGGAGGTTGATCGCCTCCGTGACGCCCTTGATCACCTCAGAGATGAGGATGTCCATGACCGCGAACGCCCGCTCGACGGGCAGGTTCGGGACGAGGTCGAGGAGCCGGTTGTTGTCGAGGACGATGAGGGAGTCGCAGTTCGTCCGGAGTCGCTGGATGCCGAGCTGCGCCGTGCGGATCCGCCCGCGCTCCGCGCGGAAGGGCGTTGTCGCGATCCCGATGACGATCGCCCCGCTCGCCGCGGCGATTTCCGCGACATAGGGCGCGACGCCGGTGCCCGTCCCGCCCCCGAGGCCGACGGTGAGGAACACGAGGTCCTTGCCCATCGTGAGGTTCCGGATTTCGTCGTCCGCGAGCTCCGCGCATCGCCCCCCGCGCTCCGGCCGCCCGCCCGCCCCCCTCCCGCGGGTGCTGCCCCCCCCGCTGAGGC
>CAYOUM010000064.1:0-7423 GCA_964407185.1 uncultured Methanomassiliicoccales archaeon
CTCGCGGGCCACCCGGACGTTGACTCGATGACGTTTACGGGCTCCACAGAAACCGGAAAGCAGATCATGCAGCTCGCCGCGCGGAACGTGACGCCCGTCACCCTCGAGCTCGGCGGGAAAAATCCGAACATCGTGTTCGCGGATGCGAAGATGGACCGCGCCCTGAGGGGCGTGATGTTCGGCGCATTCCAGAACGCGGGGCAGATGTGCTGGGCCGGTAGCCGGGTCTTCGTTCACGAATCGATTCGCGAGGACTTCATGAAGAAGCTCGTCGACGCGACGGCGAAGATGAAGCTCGGGCCTGGGCTCCGTGAGGACACGCAGATGGGGCCGCTCGTCTCGCCACAGCAGGCGAAGAGTGTTCTCGGATACATCGAGGACGGCGCCCGCTCGGGGGCCATGCTGCTCGTCGGAGGCACGAAGGCGGACGCGGAGGACTTGCGCGCCGGGAACTTTGTGTTGCCCACGGTCTTCGACGACGTCTCGATGGACGCGAGGATTGCTCGCGAGGAGATCTTCGGTCCCGTTCTGTGCGCGTTTGATTTCACGGACGAGGACGATCTGATCGCGGCCGCGAACGCGACGGAGTACGGCCTCGCGGCGGGGATTTGGACGCAGAGCCTTCGGACCGCGCACCGGGTCGCCGCGCGCCTAGAGGCGGGCATCGTTGCGGTCAACGAGTTTCCCGTGACGTTCCCTCAAACCCCGTTCAGCGGGTTCAAGCAATCCGCGCTAGGCCACGAACAGGGAATCGACGCGGTCGACGCGTACACGCGGATCAAGAGCATCATCCTGAACCTGGAGTGATTCCGTGGAATCCCCGACTCACGAAGGCGAGTCGCGGCGCCCAGCCGCGGAGGACCTTCAGTCCGTGTTCGTGCAGCCCTTCGTCGATGAGGGGCTCGGGAACTCCGCATATCTCGTTGGTTCCCGCCAATCGAAGGTCGCTGCGTTGATCGACCCCTTGCGCGACGTGGACCGTTATCTCGCCGCCTCCAAGCGCTTAGGCGTGAAGATCACCCATGTCCTCGATACCCATCTCCACAACGACTTTGTCTCTGGTGCGCGAGAGGTCGCGGCTCAGACCGGGGCGGTCATCGGCGCGAGCTTGGAGGCGGGCCTCGAGTTCGACCATCGACCGGTCTCCGATGGCGACCGTCTTTCGCTAGGGGACCTCGCGATCCGCGTGATCGTGACGCCGGGTCACACTCCCGAGCATGTCTCGTTCACCTTGGTCACCCACGATGACGCCCCGATCGCGCTCTTCAGCGGGGGCGCCCGCCTTGTTGGCGGCGCCGCCCGGACGGCCCTCCTCGGGCACGAGCTCTCGGAGCCGCTCGCCCGCCGCCTGTACCACACGATCCATGACCGCCTCCTTGCGCTGCCGGACGAGGTCGTTGTGTGCCCGACCCACGGCGCGGGCTCCTTCTGCGCGGCCCCCGCGGGCGGGCCACGGACGACAACAATCGGCCGGGAGCGGCAGTCGAACCCCCTCTGCCAGCCACAGACGGAGGACGAGTTCGTCGCTCGGGCCCTGGAAGGGCTTCCCTCGTACCCCACGTACTTTCGGGAGCTGAGGCTGATCAATCGTCGCGGGCCAAAGGTGTTGGCCGGAGTTCCCAAGCCCCCTGCCCTCCCGCCGGCGGAGGTGAAGGATTGGGCCGATCGCGGAGGCGTCGTCCTCGATGTCCGCCCCCCGCGCGAGTTCGTGGCGGGCCACGTCCCTCGCGCGTACGGGATTTCCTTGCGCGGAGGACTCACGACATGGGCGGGCTGGCTGATTCCCCATGCAACGCCCCTTGTGCTCGTCGCGGATGGTCCTCGGGACCTCGGGGAGGCCGTCCGTGAGCTAATCCGGATCGGGTTCGACGACCTTCGCGGACACCTGGGGGGTGGAATGCAGGCCTGGGTCGCTGCGGGATTACCAGCCGAACAGGTCCGGACGATGTCCCCATCGGAGCTGCGGAAGCAGATCAAGACGGGAGGCGGACCAGCGATCGTCGACGTCCGGTTCGATGACGAATGGAACCACGGCCACATCGCCGGAGCGATCCATCTCGAGAACGGCCGGCTCCCGACCGACGCCCTCCGCGTTCCCCCCGATCGCCCGATCGTCGTCCATTGCCAGACGGCAAACCGATCGGTGTCGGGCATCTCCGTGCTCGCTCGGAGGGGCTACACGAACCTCGTGTTGCTCGATGGTGGGTTCAGCGCATGGGAGTCGTCTGGCTTCGAGGTTGAGCGGGGGCCTGGCGGCAAAGCGTGACGACCTCTGCCCTCTCCTTGGGCCTCCGCGCGAACTGGAGACAGTTCACCCTCCTCGTCGTCGTGAATGCGTTCGTCGGCGCGATGGTCGGCGTCGAGCGGACGTTGGTGCCTATCCTCGGAGAGGACGTCTTCGGCCTCGAGTCCCTCGCCGTGATTCTCTCCTTCCTCGTCTCGTTCGGGACCGTGAAGGCGATTGCGAACGCGGTGGCCGGCGGCCTCGCGGACGTCCACGGGAGACGGCGTGTCCTCCTTGCGGGGTGGATTGCGGGGATCCCTGTGCCCTTCCTCCTGATTTTCGCGCCGCCTCCACACTGGTGGCTCGTCGTTCTCGCGAACGGATTCCTCGGAGTGAACCAGGGCCTCTGCTGGTCGATGACCGTCGTGAGCAAGATTGACCTCGTGGGCCCAAGCGGGCGCGGACTCGCGACGGGCCTGAACGAATTCGGGGGCTATGCGGCCGTTGGCGTCACGGCGTTCCTCGCGGCGTACCTCTCGGCTGCGTACGGGATCCGCCCGATTCCATTCCTGATTGGGGTCGCGGCCGTCGCAGCCGGCCTCGTCCTTTCTGCGAGCCTCGTCCGCGAGACGAAACCGTTTTCGGACCTCGAGACGCGAACCGCTCCCCCCGCTCGTGGCTTTCGCCAGACCTTCGCGGAGGCGAGCTGGAGAAATCGAAGTCTCTTCGCGTGCGCCCAGGGCGGCCTCGTGAACAATCTAAACGACGCGGTTGCCTGGGGCCTGCTCCCGCTCTTCCTCCTTGCGGCGGGACTCCGCTCGGAAGAGATCGGCCTCGTGGCGGGTCTCTACCCGCTCTCCTGGGGTGTCCTTCAACTCCTGACGGGTCCGCTGAGCGACGTCGTGGGCAGGAAGCCGCTCATCGTCATGGGAATGTGGCTCCAAGGTCTCGGTTTCTTTCTTTTCGTCCTGGGAGCGGAATTGTACGCTTGGATCGGGGCGAGCCTCCTCCTCGGACTCGGGACCGCGATGGTGTACCCGACGTTCCTGTCGGCGGTGAGCGATGTTGCGCACCCGGCCGATCGCGCGGCCACCCTCGGTGTCTATCGGTTCTGGAGGGACTTAGGATTCGCGGTCGGAGCGATTGTCGTCGGCCTCCTCGCGGACGTGCGGGGTCTCGGTGCCGCGATGCTCCTGACGGGAACGTTGACCGCGGCCTCTGGGGCCGTCGTGCTGATCGCGATGCGGGAAACGCGCCCCCGTGACCGCGGCGCGCCCCGAAACGCTTGAATCCTTCTCCGAGATGCCGCCGCAATGATTTACGTCGCGAAGACGGCACTCGTCACGGGGGACGTCGCGATTGGACGGAACTCGAGTGTCTGGCATGGGGCAGTCGTCCGAGGGGATTTCGAGGCCATCGTGGTCGGCCGGACCACGAACATTCAGGACAACGCGGTCGTGCACAACGACGTCGGGAACCCGTGCATCATCGGAGACCGCGTGACCGTCGGCCATGGCGCGATCGTCCACGGGTGCCTCGTCGGGGACGAGTGCCTCGTCGGCATGGGTTCGATCATCACGAGCCACGCAAAGCTCGGGAGGGGGTCGATCCTCGCGGCGGGGGCGGTCGTTCCGGAGGGCGTGGAGATTCCGCCGAACAGCATCGCGGTGGGCATCCCTGCGCGCGTCATCGGCCAGATACAGGACCACCATCGACTCCGGATTGAGCTCTCATGGCGGGGATACGCGTCCCTCGGGGCGAAGTCCCTGCCCGCCCGCAAGGAAATGAAGGGGAACCCTGCAAAGCGCGTGCGGTTCGACATGCGGGACGAGCTCGAGGGGAAATTCTGAGGGCTTCGCGATGGCGCACGAGACGGAGCTCAAGGTCCGGTTCCGCGACGTCGACGCCATGGGCCACGTGAACAACGCCGTCTACTTCTCGTTCATGGAGCAGGCCCGCACGGAGTACTACATGAAGATCACCGGGAAGCGACGGCTCGGCGAGTTCGAGATGATTCTCGCGAGTGCGACGTGCAACTTTCGATCCGCCGTGACGTGGGGCGAGACCGTCGTCGTACGGGTCTGGCCGACGCGGATTGGGAAATCGTCGTTCACCCTCCAGTACGAACTCCGCGTAAAGGAGGACCGCCGGCTCGTCGCAGACGGGGAGAGTGTCCAAGTCGCGTACGACTACCGGACCGGGAAGTCGAAACCCATCCCGCCCCCGTTTCGGAGAGCGATTGAAGCGGAGACGACCCTCAGAAAGGGCTAGCCTTCCTTGAAGGATCGAAATGGACCGGGGAGGAGATCCCGGGCTCGGGCCTTCGCGTCCCGCCCGCCGTTCCGGAAAATGACGGTGGCGTTGGGGGCGTAGTCGATCAGAAGTTGACGGCACGCCCCGCACGGCGAGAGCACGCCGTACGTGCCACCCCTTCGACACACCGCGACGATCGCTTCGATTTCGCGCTCTCCATGGGCGAACGCAGCTCCGACCGCACTCGGCTCCGCGCACGGGCCGTGACCGCCGGAATCGATGTTGATGCCCGTGTAGATGTGGCCCATGGACGTCCGGACGGCAGCGGCGACGGTGTGCTGTTCCTTCCGATAATTCCGGAGGAGCGTATCGCTCGCAACTTCGATGAGCGCACGGTCGTACGTGTCGAGGTCGTACGAAATTTCGTGTCGCCCCCTCGCGGACCGTGGGTGGCGGGCGCCGGCCATGGTTTTCCTGAAGACAACAGGGCTAGCCTCGTAAGTAACTTTCCGACGTCGCGGTCCTGTATTCTCAGAAGAGCAAACGAAGCCTCTCCGGGTTCGACGTTGGCGGGGAGCAGGTCGTCCCCTTACACACGAACGCGACGGGCCCGGCCTTGGCTGGTTTCGACGTCAGCATCGGCTCGACCGCCGCGGGGACGTATGCGTCGCCACGTTCAACGAGCAGGACCGTCTTCCCTGGCGCGAACGTTGTGACCGCGGCTGCATGGAGGGCTTGAACCCGCTCCTCATTCCTCGGGCCCACGATGACGACCTGTGCGGGCGGGTGAAGCCAGAGCTCCGCCGCATGGCAGAACGCGCCGGCGAAGATCCCGCCCATCCGCGCCGCCTCGCCCGCGAAGGCCCGCATCATCAGGTCGTGGTGCAGCCGATAGTCGTCGTTCCCCGTGAGGTGGTGCAGCTTCTGGAGGACGATCGCCGCGACACCGTTGCTCGACGGACTTGGTGAATCCTCGATTGGTTTTCGTTTCACCTCCATGAGCGATGACATCGAGCCTCCATTTCCTTCGTTTGAGAGATCGAAGAATCCGCCGTCCCGCTCGTCCCAGAAGTGGGACAGCGCGAACTGCATCACCTCGTCCGCACGTCGGAGCCACGTCACGTCCGCGGTGACTTCCTGCGCCTCGAGCATCGCGGCCGCGATCTGGATGTGGTCGTCGAGGAGGCCCGTGATTCGCCGCGCACCACTCGACCACTGGTGTGTCATCCCGCGCTTCGGGTCCCACAGGTTGTCCCACAGGCGCTCGAGGGTCTTCAGGGCGAACGCCTTGCAGTCCTCGCGGCCGAGGTATCGATACGCGTCGAGGTACGCGCTCGCGTACATTCCGTTCCAATTCGCGTAGATCGTCGTGTCGACGAACGGGGCCTGCCGCGTCGCCCGAGCGGCGCGGAGCTTCTCGAGCCCGCTCCGAAGGAGGGACTCGACTCGGTCCAGCGGCCATCCCGTTTCCGTCGCGATCTCGTCGGGCTCCTTGTCCACGTAGAGGACGTTTCTCGCGGTGTTGTGGTGCATCTCGCCTCGCTCCGCGATGTCATACCGCCACGCGAGGACCGTTGTCTCCTCCGGGGTGCACACGTCGCGGACCTCCTTCAGGGTCCACGTGAAATAGTCCCCGTCGTCGTCGGGACCGATGTCCGCGTCCTGGCTCGCGTAGAACCCGCCATGGGCTTGGTCGCTGAGCGCCGTGTTCGTCCACCCAATGATCCCGTTCGCGGTCTCGCGTAGCAACGGGTCCTTGAACAAGGCCCACGCCTTCGCGTAGTTCGACAGGAGCGCGGCGTTATCGTACGCCATCTTCTCGAAATGCGGGACGATCCACATCGCGTCCGTCGAGTAGCGATGGAACCCGCCACCGACTTGGTCGTACACCCCGCCCCTCGCCATCCCCGAAAGAGTTCTTGTGATCACGTTCCGGATCCAATCGTCCTTTGTGCGGGGATATCGCGCAAGGAGGAACTCAATCGTCCCGGGGTGCGGGAACTTTGGCGCGCTGCCGAAGCCCCCGTTCACGGGGTCGAATTGTCCCTTGAGAACGAGGAGCGCGTCCCGGATCAGGTCCTCGTTCACGTCCGCGTCGTGGACGTGGAGCCGCCGTCGCTCCGCGAGCGCTTGATGGAGGCTGTTCGCGTTGTTGATGGCCTCTGCGCGTTCCTTCTTGTAGTGCTCCGCGACCGCCAGGAGGATTCGACGGAAGCTCGGGCGGCCATACGCGTCCCTCGGCGGGAAGTAGGTGCCTCCGTAGAACACCTTCCCGTCCGGCGTGAGGAACGCGGTCAGGGGCCACCCGCCCTGACCCGTGAGCGCATTCACCGCGGCTTGATAGCGGGAATCAACATCGGGCCGTTCGTCGCGATCGACCTTTACGGCCACGAAGTTCTCGTTGATGACCTTCGCGATCTCCGGGTCCTCGTACGACTCGTGGTCGATCACATGGCACCAGTGGCACCACACCGCGCCGACGTCGAGGAGGATCGGCCTGTCCTCGGCCTTCGCTTTCGCGAACGCGTCCTCTCCCCATGGGTACCACTCGACGGGCTGGTGCGCGGCGCCTCGGAGATACGCGGACGTCTCCTTCGCGAGACGACTCGCCATGCTCGGAAACGAAGCGCGTGGTGAATATGTGTCTTTGGGTGGCGTTTGCCAAACTAGAAATCTGCAAGCGTTCTGCGGCGGGCAGAAATGGCTCGGTTCCGAGTTCGGCCCGCAACGCGGCGTGACTTGGACCTCCTCGTCCGTCACCGCCGCGGGATGTGGGAATCGATGGGGGAGCGGGACCGACGTGCACTCGACGAAGGAGACCGTGTATACCGTCGATGGGCCCGCCAGCGTTTGGGCTCGAAGCGACTCATTGGCTTCATTGCCGAGGACGTGAAGGGCCACGCTATTGCGAGCGGTCGCATTTGGCTCCGACCCATGCAGCCTCGA
>CAYOUM010000065.1:0-7402 GCA_964407185.1 uncultured Methanomassiliicoccales archaeon
ACGAATCGCGCACTCCTTTGATAATTTCGGCGCCCGATTCGGAATCGGGCGAGCACATCGGAGTCCTCGACGTCGAATGCAAGGTGGTCGAGCTCGCTCCCGGAACGAAAGCGCCGCCTAGGATACCAATTCAGCTCCAGGATCTGCTCCGAGCCTTTCGACTTCAGGCCCGCGACCTCCCCCTTCGTCTCGTGAATCTCGTGTCGGTCCATGAGCTCCATGCCGAGCCCCTCACAGTAGAACTGGATCGCACGGTCCATGTCCCTCACTTCGATGCCTGTGTAGGTGAACTTCACCGCACCCCCGCGCGGCATTAACGGGCCCATGGCCTTTAATCCGCGGATGGGGTTTGTTGGCCTTACTTAAGGGTAACCGGGACCGAATGGAGTGAGGCCTCTGCGGCCCGCCACGTTTATGGCCTCCCGCCACGGTGAGCGGTGGGCCCATGGCGAAGATGGTCGACATCTCCGCGAAGAAGGACGTTCCACGACGCGCGGTCGCGACCGGGGAGATTGTGCTCGGGGACGAAACGATTCGAGCGGTCCGCGCGGGCAAGGTGCCCAAGGGCGACCCGATTCCCACGGCCGAGGTCGCGGGCCTCCAGGCGATCAAGAAGGTCTGGGACGCACTGCCGCACACCCATCCGATCCCGATCACGAGCGCCGCTGTCGAATTCAGTGTGCGCGACGACCGCATCACGGTGACGTGCGAGGTCACTGCGACGTACAAGACGGGCGTGGAGATGGAGGCGCTCTATGGCTGCACCGTCGCGCTCCTCACGATTTGGGACATGGTGAAGTCCCTCGAGAAGGACGAGGAGGGCCAGTACCCACTCACACGGATTCAAAACGTGCGGGTCGTCGCGAAGGAAAAGGGAACGTGAGCGCGGCGAACGGTTCTTGAACCCGCCCTGCCTATCGCATCCGCCATGGGTGCGGTCGAGGAGCACAAGGCCCACGCCCCGAGGAGCGTGCGATGTGCGGTCATCACGATCAGCGATTCCCGAACGGAGGCGACGGACGAATCCGGTGCGCTCCTTCGGAAGCTTCTTTCTGAGGCCGACCATCGCGTTGGGTTTCACCAAATCGTGAAAGACGATGCCCGTGCAATCGCAAGCGTGGTCGACAAGGCCGCGAAAGTGGCCGATGCGATTATCACGAACGGCGGCACGGGTCTCGCACCGCGCGATGTGACGATTGAGACGATCGAGCCGAAGCTCGAGAAGGTTCTTCCTGGCTTTGGCGAGCTGTTCCGGGTCCTGAGCCACGAACGGATCGGAAGCGCCGCGATGATGAGCCGCGCGTTGGCGGGCGTGTACAAGGGCACGCTCATCTTCTGCCTGCCCGGTTCGCCCGATGCGGTGTCGCTCGCGATGGAGCGCCTCATTCTGCCGGAGCTTGGTCACGCGGTCGGGGTGATGCGCCGGTGACGCGGAAGCGTCATGGCGGGGCGCGCAATCATGATGAGCGGGAGCACCATGGGCGCGGGATGCGACCCCTGAAGGCGCTCGTGTCCCTCGACGACGCGCTCCGGATGCTGATGGAACTCGCGACGCCGATCGAGCGGCGGGAAGGCGTGCCGCTCCTCGATGCGCTCCACTGCGTCTCCTCCATGGACATTGTCTCCGACATCGATGTCCCACTTGTCGATCGGGCGGCGATGGACGGCTATGCCGTTCGAGCTCCAGACACGTTCCGCGCGGGAAAGTTCGACCCGGTCGAGCTGAGGCGGGTCGAGACGCTCTACGCGGACGGGGTGCCGAGGAAAGCGGTCACGAAGGGGACGTGCGTGGAGGGCGCGACGGGCGCCACGCTCTCGAAGGGCGCTGACGCGGTCGTGATGGTCGAGGACACGGAGCGCGACGGTGACGTCGTCCGGGTCTACACACCCGTTCATCCCGGCGAGAACGTTTCGCGGCAGGGGGAGGACATTCGGAAGGGCGAGGTCGTCGTCCACGCGGGCGAGTTCCTCACCCCCGCGAAGATCGGAGCGATCGCCGCCGTCGGGGAGAAGGATGTCGAGGTGTACGTGAAGCCCCGGGTTGCGATCCTCACGACGGGCGACGAGGTGATCCCGCCAGGGGAAAAAATTCGGCCGGGGCAGGTGTACGACATTAACGCGCACACGATGGCGTCCGTCGTGCGGGAGGCGGGAGGCGAGCCCGCGATTCTCGGCCGCGTGCCGGACCGTCTCGAGAGCCTCAGGGCCGCGATCAAGCGTGCGACGCGGTATGACCTCGTCGTGTTTAGTGGCGGCTCGAGCGTCGGCGAGAAGGACATGATCATCGACGTCCTCCAGGAGATGGGCGCGTTGAAGTTCCATGGCGTCGCCGTGAAACCCGGGAAGCCGACGGTCCTGGGCGTCGTGAACGGGAAGGCGGTCCTCGGCATGCCCGGGTACCCGACGTCGTGCCTGTCGAACTGCTACATGATGCTCGTCCCGATGCTTCGCAAGATGTCGCGCGTCCCTCCGGCCCACGAGAAGGTCATCGAGCTGCCACTGAGCAAGCGGCTCGTGTCGACGATTGGCCGCGTCGAGTTTCACACGGTCCGGGTCGAGAACGACATGGCCGTGCCGGCGTACAAGGAGAGCGGGGCGATCACGTCGATGGCCCATGCGGACGGGTACATCGACATCCCGGCGAATGTCGACCTCATCGAGAGGGGCGAGAAGGTCCGCGTCGTTCTCTTCTAGGCGGGGTGCAGCGTGACTGAGTCGGCGGACCGCGTGGCATGGCGGGACCCCGTCCGGTGGTCGGCGCTGTGCGACGGGACGGCGTGTCCGATAGGCAATGAAGGCCCCCTCGACATCGTGGGCCAACTCTCCGCTTCGTGGGTCACCGCGGGACCCAAGGCCGCCCTGCCGGGCTACGTTACGGTCGTCGCGAAGCGGCACGTCGTGGAGCCGTTCCAGCTCCCCAGGCGTGAGCGGGCTCGGTTCTGGGAAGACGTGACGGTCGCCGCCCGGACCTTGGCGGACCTCTTTCACCCCATCAAGATGAACTATGAGATTCACGGAAACACGATCCCTCATCTGCACGCGCACCTCTATCCACGTTCCGTGGACGACCCGTTCGTCGGGGGGCCCATTGACCCGAGGATTGCGTTCTTCACCCGCAGTCCTGAGGACCTGAGCCGCATTCGGCGAGCTTTCCAAGGTGTGTCGAAGGCTCGGGGACGTCCCCGCCAGCCGGATCGGGACGACCACCGGCGCGGGTCCGGCTAGCGGTGAGACACCTTTAGGTGTGTCTCGAACAGGCCGGTCGCCATCTCCTTCCCACAGTGCGGGCACGCCATAAACCCCGGCGCACCTCGCGACGGCTTCGCGTGCTTGATGAAGTCGAGGAGCGCCTCCATCTCGATCGCAATCCCTTCGCTCTCCGCGCGGGACCGGTGGCCACGCCCTGGCTCCGCGGGGTAGTCGATATGGACGTCGATCTCCGCGCCCGTCGGAACGATTGGCTCGCCGTGGGCTTCGATTCGGGTGTGGAATCGCTTCCCGTCCTCAAGGTGCCGCACCGCGACGAGGTCGAACGTCTCGCGGTACACGCGATATCCCATCGCCCGCAGGACGGCCTCGGCGGTGGCCAGATTCACCCGCCGTGGAACGGCCCCTTTCATCCCACCACCTCTGGGGTGCCCGCTGCCCCACTGCATACCTCGAGGTCCGGTAAAAACGTTGGCGGCTTCGTCAGCTTGATGTACCCCCAGCCCACTGGAGGGCTCGGTCCGTAGGACCAGGAGGTTCCCGGCATGATGTCCCGCATTGTTCTCCGAGGCGCGTCGGGAACCGGCTGACTGTCTCGCTCCCGACGCGCTGTGGGCCGGCGGCGTGGGTGCAGAATGCATCGTAGACGAATGGCGAAATGCCGAACGATCCAATGTTGGACAAGAGCGTCCAGTGGCGCATCGACTCCGGTTCGATGCGGTTCGAAGAACCCGGATACCGGACGACGGTCGAGGGGATCCTCGCAACGGGCCTCGCGACGGAGGTCGTCGGTCTCCTCAGCGCGGGTAAGGAAGCGGACGTCTATCTGACCCGGTACCACGGTGGGCCTCTCGCCGTGAAGGTGTATCGGCTGTACCGCACATCGCACCGCGGCGGCCGGCCGGTGAAGCTCGACCGGATGTCGTGGCTCGCCGCGTACGAGTTCGAGCTGTTGCGGATGGCTTGGAAAGGCGGCGCGCGCGTCCCGACGCCCGCGAAGCGCGTGGAGAACATGCTCGCGATGCGGTACCTGGGCGACGAGGACCGTGCCGCGCCGCGGTTGCAGGACGTGCGGCTCGTTGATCCCGAACCCGCGTTGGCGGCGATCGTGGACGGCGTCGAGCAGATGGCCGTGGCGGGCGTGGTGCACGGCGACTTGAGCGCGTTCAACATCCTGCTGTATCGCGGGGAGCCCTGGTTCATCGACCTGCCCGACGGATTCCGGGTCGACCGCTTGGGCGCAGCGCCGTGGCGGCGACTTCAGCAAGCCTCGGACTTGCTGACCCGCGGCCTGACCGCGGTCAACGTGTACTTCCGAAAGTACGGGCTGTCGATCGAGGTGAACGGAACCGTCTCCCGAATTGTGGAACGGCTCGACCGGCGCGGCGTGCTCACATAACCTTCGTGATGCGCGCGAGACGCTCCGCGGCCTCGTAGGTCAGGCCCTCGTCGCCGAGGATCGTGTACCGCTCCTTGTTGATCTCGTGGGCGTGGACGAGCGCCTCGATAAGCTCCTCGTCCGTCACCCCGAGCGCGCGGGCCGTCGTGGGGGTGCCGATCGCCAAGAGCGCGTTTCGGATCGCCTCCCAGTCCCCGTTGTGGAGGTACATCATCATAATCGTTCCGACGCCGACCTGTTCCCCGAGCAGCGCGGGCTTCTCCGCGATGCGGTCGAGGGCGTGGGAGAACTTGTGCTCGCTCCCGGACGCGGGGCGGGAGGACCCGGCGATGCTCATCGCCACGCCCGCGGACACGAGCGCTTTGCACACGAACCACGCGCTCTCCTCGAGCCGCGGCTTGATGTTCGGGGCGTTCTCGAGCACGAGTTTCGCCGCCATCTCGCTCAGGGCGGCCGCGTAGGAGGAGTGGTACTCGTTCCGCAGGTTCCGCGCGAGGACCCAGTCCCGGACCGCGGCGAGGTTCGACACGATGTCCCCGCACCCCGCCGCCAGCAGGCGGAAGGGGGACTCCGCGATGATCTTCGTGTCCATGCTCACCGCCACGGGCGTCTGGGCCGCCAGGCTTAACTTCTCCCCGGCGTCGCCCGTGATGCTCGCGCGGGAGGAGACGACGCCGTCGTGGCTCGCGGCCGTCGGCACGCTGATGAAGTGCGCCCCCGCGTTGAACGAAGCGCACTTCGCGACGTCGATGCTCCGGCCGCCGCCGACGCCGAGGGCGACGTCTACGTCCACCTTCCGGATGATTGCCTCGGCCTCCCGCACGGCGGACAGCGAGGAATCGGGGATGAGGTACTCCTCCACGCGGATCTTGTGCTCCGCCAGCTTCTGCGCGACGGTCTCGCCCGCAATCTTCATCGTCGTCGGGTCCGCGACGACGAGCGCGCGGCGTCCGACCTTCAGCCTCGCGGCGACCTCACCGACCTGCTGGATTGCGTCGTGGCCGATGACGACGCTGCGGGGCAGCTCCATCGACTTGGACTTGGAGAAGGGGGGCTCCGGCTCGATCGTCGCCATGACCCGCGGTTATCCCGCCCGCCTGTACTTAAAGGTAGGGCGTCTGGATTCCGCGAGCCCAGGCTTGACGATTCGACTGCTGAACCAGATAGGGGGCAAGCTTAATATCCCGCGCACCCTCTCAGCGACCGCCTGGTGGGGCATGGAGGTAGCGGCTTGAACCGAAGAAATGCAATCATTGTGAGCCTCATCGTCATCGTGCTCATCGTGCTAGTGGCAGTCGCGTACGTGTACATCCCACGTGCGCCGACGACGCCGACGGTCTTGGTTGTGGGCACGACGGAGCGAGAGGAGACGATGGATCCCTCGGACTCATACAACTACTTCTCTGTGAACATGCTGCAGAACACGATGGCGACGCTTCTGACCTACAGTCAGTCGGGAGACGGTACCTTGGAGCCCATGTTGCTGACGGAAGTCCCGACGGTCCAGAACGGCGGAATTAGCAGCGACGGGCTCACGTACACCCTGAAGCTCCGGTCCGGGGCGACCTTCGAGGACGGGACGGCGATTGACGCGGACACGATCAAGCACTCAATCGATCGGGCCGTTGGTGCGAAGTTTGACGCCGCGTCCCAGCAGGACCGTCTTGCAGTCCCATCCTTCCTGCTCGACGCGATTGACGGCGCGAACGGCTACGTCACCGCCTATTCAGGTCTCACGAAGGACCCGCCAACACACACCCAGGCAGAGGTCGACGCCGCGTGGGCCAATTATGTCGCGTCGGGCGTGGAGGTCGTGGATGCGACCACGGCTAAGATTCACATGGGCCGGGTCTGGTCGCCGATGCAGTACCTCCTGGCTTTCACCAGCATGGCTCCCGTGAACCCCAACAACTATCCTGCAGATGAGTTCGTGCCGGATCCGCTCGAAATCTCGGCGAGCGGCCCGTACCAGCTTTCGGTCTTCGTGTCCGGGGAGCGGGCCGAGCTCGTGCGGAACACACGGTTCTTCGGAACGCCCGCCGCCGTGGAGAAGGTCGTGATTCGCTTCTACGAAACCGACGCCGGGTTAGCCCTTGCCATGGCCACGGGCGAAATCGACGTGGCGTACCGGAACCTGCATCCTCAGGCCTTCCAGCTCCTCTCCGTGGACGCGCGGTTCAAGGCGGAGCAAGGCGACAGCCCCGTCATCCGGTACCTCGTGTTCAACTCGCGGGACCCGCCGTTCAGCGACGTGCGTCTCCGCCAAGCCTTGGCGTACGCCGTGGATCGGGGACAAATCGTAAAGACGGTGTTCCTGGACACGACGCAGCCTCTCTACAGCCTGATCCCCCGCGGGATGTTCGGTCACGAGGACGTCTTCCAGTCCGCCTACCCGAGGGATTTGGCTCGGGCGCGGGCCCTGCTCACCGCCGCCGGGTATTCGGAGGCCAACAAGCTGGCGATTACGCTGTGGTACACCCCAGCCCGATACGGGACGACAGAAGCGGACGTCGCCGTCCTGCTCCAGTCGCAATGGCAGGAAACCGGGCTGATCTCCGTGACCCTTAACTCCCAGGAGTGGGGCACGTACCGCCAAAGCTTCGCGGCGGGCCAGTTCCGGGTGTTCTTGCTGGGCTGGTTCCCCGACTACCTGGATCCGGACAACTACGTGTTCCCGTTCCTCCACTACGCGTCCGGCGGCACCACGAGCTTCGGATCGTGGTACCAGAACGCGACGCTCGACCAGCTAATCGAGCTGCAAGCGCAACAGTCGGATCCGACGCAACGGGCGCAGAC
>CAYOUM010000066.1:0-7385 GCA_964407185.1 uncultured Methanomassiliicoccales archaeon
CCTCCGAGCCGGGCTCGCGACGGAGGTCGTGCGCCCGATCAGCGCAGGCAAGGAAGCGGAGGTTCTCCTCGCCACCTTGAACGGCGCGCCGATTGCAATCAAAATCTACCGGCTGTACCGGACGTCCCATCGCGGCGGGGGGCCCGTAAAGGCGGACACGATGGGCTGGCGGGCCGCCCACGAGTTCGACATGCTCCTTCAGGCGTGGAAGGGCGGCGCGCCCGTGCCGACGCCCGCGCGCCGGGCGGAGAACATGTTCTCGATGCGATACCTGAGTGACGGGGACGGCCCCGCACCCCGGTTGTCTGATGTTCGCCTCGAGGACCCGCAGCCGATGCTCTCACAGATTGTCGACGGCATCGAGCGCCTCGCACGGGCCGGCGTCGTCCACGGCGACCTGAGCGCGTTCAACATCCTCGTCTCCCGCGAGCGACCTTGGTTGATCGATTTTTCCGAGGCGATGCGGGTCGATCGGACGGGAGGGGCGCCATGGGTCCGGCTCACGGGGGCGTCGAACTCGCTCACGCACGGATTGAGCGCTCTCAATCAGTACTTCCGCAGGTACCACCTCTCGATTGACGTGAAACCGATCGTCGACCGAATCGTCGGGGCGCTCGATCGTTTCGGCGTCCTCGGATGACTTCTGTTGCGCGGGTTCGTCTCCTCGAGGACGGCGGATTCACGCGGCAGCGCGAGCCCTTAACGTGCGCACCTCGATGTCCGTCGCATGAAGTTCACCTTCGCATACACTGGGCTTCGGGTTCGAAACCTCGATGCGGCAATTGGTTTCTTCACGAATGTGCTCGGGATGACGCTTAAAGGCCGAGTCAATGTGCACTGGAACAAGGGTGAGTTCGCGAACCTCGTAAGTCCTAACGGAAACCATCGGTTCGAGCTGAGCTGGTACGCACCAGACAGCCCCGTCGCAGGCCCGTTCCGGGAGGGAGACGAGCTGGACCACCTGGGTTTCGAGGTGGACGATTTCGACGGGGCGTTGGAACGCCTCGCGGAAGCGGGATACCGACCTTCCCTGGGCCCATTCCATGAAGAGGGTTGGCACCTCGCGTACATTCCGACGATCGAAGGCATATGGCTCGACGTCTTCCATGCGGACCGCCAGGGCAAGGTTAACCGAAAGGCGAAGCAGTCCCCGACGTCGAAAGTCAAGAAGCGAAGGACCCGCTAGGAACCTCCGGTGCAACGTTGTGAACATGTGTCCACAATCGGTCGGGTCCTGATTCTGTACAGAAGCTCAGAAGTCGCTCGATTTTCACTGCAGATGTGGAAGGTCTTGGCGTTTCCACCGTCTCCCTGTTTCGTGGTCTCGCGGTGCGCGCACGGATCGGGATGCCAGTTGTGGACATCTGTCCACAAGTTTGCGCCTGTTTTTCGACCCGCGATTTGTGAATATCTACGCAGGACGCGGACCTGATTCACCCGAGAGAACCAGGGACTAGGTCGAAGTCAACCCCGATCTCAGCAAGGCCTGCGACCAGCTCGGGGAGGCGATCGTTTCGAACGAGGAGAACGGACTGGCCGATATACCGCACGCCGTCCCGGGCGACGAAGCCCGGATACCGATACCTCCTCCCGTCGGATATCGAGGTGAATCCGTAGACAAATCGCTGGAGCCGTGCGCACGCCGACCGATCTCGGCTGTCGACGTCCCACGAGACCAAGAAGCCTCGCAACGCTCCAAGGGCCTTCCCCGCCCGGAACCATTTCAAAGTGGATTTCCGTCCCGCGTAGGATATCATCTCATCTCTGTGAGCTTCTGTCCACAGGCCACGCTCTGTGCCGGCTCGGTTGTGTACACATGTCCACAAGGAAGAGGATCGCTTGAGTGTGGTGACAGGAGTGGGATGAAACTGATGACAATTCGGCCTCAGCGACGCTGAAAGTACTGCACGTCAGCGGGGATGTAGTCGACGTGCCCTCGGGCTTCCGGGACCCAAGGCTCTAGATGACCTTCGTGATCCGCGCGAGCCGCTCTGCGGCCTCGTAGTTCAGCCCTGCGTCGCCGAGGATCGTGTATCGCTCCGGATGAATCTCGTGCGCGTGGATGAGGGCCTCGATGATCTCCTCATCCGTGACGCCGAGCGCGCGCGCGGTCGTCGGCGCGCCGATCGTGAGAAGGGCGTTGCGGACCTCCTCCCAGTTTCCCCCATGAAGGTACATCATCATGATCGTCCCAACGCCGCACTGTTCCCCGTGCAGCGCGGGTTTCTTGGACATGCGGTCCAAGGTGTGGGAAAACTTGTGCTCCGACCCGCTCGCAGGGCGCGAGGAACCGGCGATCGACATCGCGACCCCACTCGACACGAGCGCCTTCGCGACGAACCACGCGCTCTCCTCGAGGCGTGGCTTGATCGTCGCCGCATTCTCGATGAGAAGGCGGGCCGCGAGCTCGGAGAGGGCGGCGGCGTATGTGGAGTAGTACTCGTTCCGCAGGTTCCTCCCAAGGGCCCAGTCCTTCACGGCGGTGAGGTTCGAGATGATGTCCCCGCAGCCCGAGGCGAGGAAGCGGAACGGCGACTCCGCGATGATGCCGGTGTCCATGATCACTGCGATCGGGGTCTGTGCGGCGAAGCTCTGCTTCACCCCGCCCTTTTCGATCGAGGCCCCTGAGGAGACGACGCCGTCGTGGCTAGCTGCGGTCGGTACGCTGATGAATGGCACTCCCGCCTGGAACGCGGCGAGCTTTGCGACGTCGATTGACCGACCGCCGCCGACGCCGAGCGCGAAGTCGAGGTCCTCCTTCCCGATCCGGTCCCTCGATTCCGAGACGGCCTCCCAATTTGCATCCGGAATCAGATACTCGACGACGCGTATCTTCCGCTCCCGGAGCTGCTGCAGCACGGACTCGCCCGCGATCTTCATCGTCGTGGAATCCGCGACGAGGAGTGCGCGACGGCCGAGTTTCAAGTTCACACAGACGTCGCCGACTTGCTTGATCGCATCGTGGCCGACGACGACGAAGCGCGGTAACTCCATCGCCTTCGTCTTTGAGAAACCATTCACATCGGGCGCCGTCAGACGGGTTCCCTCGCGCCGCGTCCCAACCTTCTTTCGCTACTTAAAGGTGACCGCGTGCGTTCGTTTCGCGGAGGTTTGCGACGATCGATGGAGGGAGCGGTGTGTATCGCGCCGCGGACGGAGCCGAAAACGTTTATATCGCGCCCTCGAAATTGAACCGGGGCCTTGACCCCTCTCCTGTTTTTCGCAGCGCTCTCAGGAAGCGTCGTCGAGGGGGCGCCCGCACTGGCGTCCAGGGCGGAACAGGAGTTCCTCAAGGGCAACGAGTTGTGCGACGCAAAGCGATTCGGGGATGCGATCCCCTGCTACGAGCGCGCGATCGAGCTCGGCCTCGTGGACCATGTCGTGTGGAACAACAAGGGCGTCGCCCTCGATTCCGTCGGTCGCCATGAAGACGCGCTCGTGTGCTACGAGAAGTCTCTCGCGGTGAACCCAAAGTACGAGATCGCGTGGTACAACAAAGGCAACGCCTACGCGTACCTAGGCCGGTACGAGAACGCGGTCGAGTGCTACGACCGAGCGCTTGTGCTGAAGGCGGATTACCACGTCGCCTTGTACGACAAGGGCCTCGCGCTCGCCCAGCTCCGACGGCCCAAGAAAGCGCTCGAGTGCTACGAGCGGCTGAGCGAGCTCGATGTGAAGAACGAGGTCGCCTGGTTCCGGAAGGGACTTCTCCTCGAGCAGCTCGGACGGTACGAGGAGGCGATCGAGACGTATCGCCACGCGACGAGCCTCCGACCGGAGTACGGGGATGCGTGGAACGGCCTCGGGAACGCGCTGTATTCAATGGAGCGATACGAGGAATCCATCGAGTGCTTCGACAAGGTCCTCGCGATCAACCCCCGGAGCGAGGAGGCGTGGAACAACAAGGGATTCACGTTTTTCATGCTGGGAATCCACGACGAGGCGATCCGCTGCTATGATCGTGCGCTCGCCATCAACCCGCAATACAAGCACGCCTGGTACAACAAGGGCTACACGTTTCACGGGATCGATCGCCTCGAGGATGCGATCGAGTGCTACAAGAAGGCCCTCGAAATCGACCAAGGCGACGAGGTGCTTTGGAACAACCTCGGGAATGCGCTGTACAACCTCGGGCGGTACGAGGTGTCGATCCCGTACTTCGAGAAGGCGATCGCCGTGAACCCGAAATACGAGATCGCGTACAACAACATCGGGAACGCGCTCGACAAAATGGGACGCCATGCGGAGTCCCTGAGATACCACGACAAATCCCTCGAGCTCAAGCCGGACTTCGACTACGCGTTGTACGCGAAGGGACATGCCCTCGGACAGCTCGGGAAGTCCGAGGAGGGGCTCGAGCTCATCACGCAGTCCCTCGAGCTGAATCCGAACTACGACCATGCGTGGATGGCGAAGGCGGAGGTCTTCGCGAACCTCGAGCGATACGAGGAAGCCCGCGATGCGGTCACGAACGCCCTTGTCCTCAGCCCGACGTACGACGAGGCGTGGATCTTCCGGGGCCACGTGATGCTCGATCTCAACGACCCAGAGGAGGCGCGTCGGTGCTTCGAGGAGGCGCTCCGGTCCTACGATGCCGCGCTCGACCTCGAGCCTGGAAACGGCGAGGTGCTTCGCCTCCGGGGTAAGCTCTTGGAGGATCTCGAGCGGGCCGGGGACGCCCTGGCATCGTACGCGCTCGCGGCGAAGGCGGGCGACATCTCCGCAATGTACGCCCATGCGCGTCTCCTCGTACGGAAGGGGCGGGCGGTCGACGCCGTCGCGCTCGCAGGGGAGCTCGTCTCCCGAAGACTCGAGGACGACGATGCCGCCGCGGTGCTCGGTGAAGCCCTCCTCGAGGCCGGTACTCCGGGAGAAGCGATCCCGTTTCTCGAGCGATCATTCCACGCCGCTCCACGGCCCGGCATCCGGCGGGCGTTGGCTCGCGCGCTCGCAGGGGCGGGTCGGGTCGACGATGCCCTACAGGTGTTGGACCGTGCGGAACCTCCGGAGGCGGAGGATGACCTCATCCGGGGAACCATCCTGCGGGACTCGAACCGAGTCGACGAGGCCCTCGCCGCCTATGAGCGCGTGATTGCGACGGGCCGCCACCTCGATGTCGCGTATTTCGAACGGGGATGGGCTCTTGCGCGGGCGCACCGGTACCGGGACGCGCTGCGGAGCCTCGACGCCGCCCTCGGCATCGACGGCGGACGCGCAGAAGTGTGGCGGAAACATGGCACGGTCGCGCTTCTCGTCGGAAAGCTCCGCGCCGCACTTCGGTCACTGGAGCGCGCAACGGAGCTCGACCCGGACGATGCGGAAGGTTGGGAGATGCGTGCGAAGGCCCTCGAGGCGCTCGGGCGGAGCGAAGAGGCCCTGCGGTGCCGCGAACGAGCCCTCGGCATGAGTCCCGCCGCGCTTGGATAGGAACCCTCATCCTCTCTCCAGGTTTACGACGTCGCTTGGGCGGACATGGCTGAGGTTCATCTCCGGAAGCGGCGGAGGCTGAAGCGAAAGGAGATCGCGGCGCACCGCGATTCCATCGAGCAGCAGCTCGGGATGCGTCTCTTCGACGAGGACGAAGCGGTCGATGCTGCCGAGGTACTCGGAAAGACGGTGGTCCTCTTCGAAGGTATCGTCGTTGCGCTTGCCCTCGGCGATCGAACGTTCCCGACCGTCCGCGGGCTCCTGCGGCAGCTACCGAGCCGCCGCTATGTGACCGTCGATATGGGCGCCGTCCCATTCATCTACAACGGTGCGGACGTGATGGCCCCAGGGATTGTCGACGCGGATCCCGCGATCGAACCAGGCGACCTTGTGTGGATTCGCGACGAGAGAAACCTGCGCCCCCTCGCGATCGGCGAGTCCCTCCTGTCGGGACCCGACATGGTCGCGCACGAGAAGGGCAAGGCGGTAAAGTCCATGCACCACGTCGGGGACGCACTCTGGAAGCTCGACGAGCCGGCGACCTCTTGAGGGCCGCATGCTCGCGCTCCTCCTCGACATCGACGGCACGCTGATGGACACGCTCGAGGCGATTGTCGAGGCGATGAACCTCGCCCTCGCGGAGGTTGGAGAGCCGCCGTTGCGGGCCGACGAACTTCGCCCCCTCATCGGGATGCCCGTCGAACGGCAAATGAAGCTTCTCCGCGAAATGCAGGGCGCGGTTGTTGCGACGATTACGTACCGGTATTATGCGCACTTCCACCGGATTGTTGACCGCGGCGTCGATCTCTATCCCGGCGTCGCATCCACGCTGAAGGCCCTCGCTGGCCGCCCCATCGCGACGATGACGACCCGCCGGCGGGAGGAGGCGCGCCACATGCTTCGCGTCGCGGGAATCGTGAAACACTTCACGTCGATCGTCGGTGGTGATGAGGTCTCCCGGCCGAAGCCGCACCCCGACCTTCCGCTCTACGCGGCGCAGGCGCTCCGCGTCCCGGTCGGGAATGCAGTCGTCGTCGGGGACAGCCCCGTGGACATTCTCGCGGGCCGCGCCGCAGGTGCGTCAACGGTGGCGGCGACATATGGGTATGGGGATCGCCGCTCCCTTCGAGAGGCAAAACCGGACGCCGAAGTCGCGAAGTTTTCCGATCTCCCGGATGTTCTCGCGACGCTCCAGGCTCGGGCCGGTCACGCCCAGTAGGGCGTCTTCAGGAATTTGTACGCGGAGATCACGGCGGTCACTGCCTCCCCACACCCCGTGACAATCCGCTTCTCCTTGCTTGGGTACCAGACGGCATCACCGCACGCGAAGATCCCGGGGACCGACGTGCTCATATCCGGCTTCACCTTGATGTTTCGGTCCCCTTCGATCTCAATCCCCCACTTCTCGACCTTCGTCTGAAGGGGCTCGAAGCCGACGTTGATGATGATTGCCTCGACGCGTTTCACGGTCTTATCGAGGGTCTGGTTGTCGTAGACGACCGCGTCGAGGCCGCCATCCGCGCCTTCGATGTTCACGAGCTCGGAGTTGTACAGGACCTTCACGGGCGACTTCAGGAGGGCCTCGACATTTTTCTCCATCGCGCGGAACTCCGCCCGGCGGTGGACAAGCGTCACCTCCCTCGCAGCCGCGACGACCTCGAGGGCGATCTCGAGCGCGCTGTCCCCGCCGCCAACGACAAGGACCCGTTTGTTCTTGAAATCCCGACGGTCCCGCACGCGGTAGTGTACGCCCTTCCCCTCGAACTCCGCCTCGCCAGGGATCCCGAGGCGCCGGGGGTTGAACAGCCCGTTCCCAATCGCGAGGATGATCGTGCGTCCCTCGTACGTTCCCCCATTCGTCGTCACGAGGAACGAGTTCTTCCCGCGTTTTACGCGTTCCACGGTCTCGCCCTCGCGAATTTCGCACCCGTTCACGCGTGCATGCTCCACGAACATCT
>CAYOUM010000067.1:0-7367 GCA_964407185.1 uncultured Methanomassiliicoccales archaeon
TCGTCGCCACACATCCAGTTGAAATCCGGCTCCCCTTCGAACTTGATGCGTCCGTCAATCACGATCGTTGGCACGGAACGAATCTTGTACCGCCGAACGAGGTCTCGATGGGCCATCGGGTCTTTCGCGAGGTTTCGCTCGACCATCACACACGAAGCGCACTTGCCGGTCTCGACGGCGGCGAGGGTCCGCACGCACAACGGGCAACCCGCCGTGAACACCTCAATCGCGTGGGGCATCGCATTCGAGAATACAAGGGCGGGTTTCAAGTTAGCGGACTATCGGCCTCTCCACTTTGCGCCCCATGGCTGATGGATCCAGATGTCCTGGCTCCGAATCCTGCGGATGTGACGAACCGTAAGCCAGACGATGAGGAGGACGATGAATCCGAGGAACAGGAGGAGATAGGCGAAGTTCGATCCGAGGGCCTCGAGGAAGCCCACGATCGATGACCACGGCTCAGCCATCTCGCTCCGCGACGACGAAGTCGTTGTCCCCGCTTCGGAAGTACCTTTCCATGCGGAAACCTGCGTTGAGAACGAGTTCCCGAAGTTCGCCCTCGCGGAAGAGATGGTAGAAGCGATCGACCGCCGCGCCCCCACCCCGCCACGGCACCCACACGTCGCTCGATGCACCGCCGTGTGCAGGCCGCATCCTCAGATTTTTCTCGGCCTGCTCGAACGACCATACGCTCACCATCGCGCGGGCGCCACTTCGTAAAACGCGGCGCATCTCGCGGACGGCAAGGGCACGCTCCGATTCCGAAGGGAGATGATGAACCGTGGCGGTCAACGTCACGGCGGAGAACGTTCCGTCACGGAACGGGAGATTGCACACGTCGCCCTGGACGTACGACGCCCGCGGCTCGCGATGGCGGGCGATTGCGAGGAGCCGCCGCGACGCGTCGAGCCCGACCACGCGGCGACCGGCATCGCAGAGAAGCTTTGTATGGCGGCCGTTCCCGCAACCGAGGTCGAGCATGGCGATGGATGGCGGGAGCGACTTCGCGAAGTCTGCGACCTCAGGCCATGGGCGCTCCCGAGATTGATCGAACGACTCCGCAATCGCATCATACGTTCGCACAATATCGCCACGCGTCGGTAGGCTCACGGCCACGGAAACGCGCGGGCTGGCTAAAGGTGCACGCCCGGCCTCAGGCGGCGCGTAACCGGAGTTGTTCCAAGACGTACGCTCGAATTGTGTCCGTGTCCGGAAGCTTCTCCTTCGGTCGGCCCTTTTCAAGATATTTCACGAGCACGGCGCCCATCTTGCCGCCACACGCGGGACACTTCCGCGCTCCGATTTCGAGCGTTCCACATTGGGTGCACCGCAACAGCTCCTTTCGGCCCGCGAACTTCCCGCGCTTCGCGACCGGTTTCCCGTCCCGCTCCACGATGTCCATCGCGAAGTCCACGGTCGGCGCGTTCGACAGCGATGTGCCGACTCCGAACCCGTCGGCCCCCGCCGCGGCGAGGATCGGAATCGATCCTTCGTCGAGGCCTCCGCTCACGTAGATCTTCGCGTCCTTGTGACCGCGGAGGTCGAGCTCCCAGCGCACCTCTTGGACAATCGACGCGAAGTTGCCGCGGCGGGAGGACGGCGTGTCGAGCCGAACGCCCGCGAGGTCTTTGATCGTCTCCGCCGCCATGATCGACTCCGTCTTCTCATCGTAGAAAGTGTCGACGAGCGCGACTCGTGGGATGCGCTTCTCGAGGTGCTTCTGGAGCGCGAGGAACGCTTCCCGGGGTCCGCCCATCACAATCGTGAGCGCGTGGGGCATCGTGCCCACGGGCTCCTTCCCGAGCATCGCGGCGCCAAGCGGGGTCGTAATCGCGTCGAGCCCTCCGATGTACACGCACCGCTCGATCAGTGGAGCCAGCGCGGGATGCATCCGTCGGACTCCGAAGGAGATGACCTGGCGGTTTCCCGCGACCTTGCGGATGCGCGCGGCCTTCGTCGCAATTCCGCCCGACTGACAAAGGAAGCCGAGGGTCGGCGTCTCGTAGATGCAGAACTCGCCGTACGGACCCTCCACGGAGAGAACAGGCACCGGAATCCCTCGCGGCGTCTTCGGCGTGAAGATCGTGCCCTCGGGAAGGGCCCACACGTCGAGCGGCTTCCCGCGGAGGAGGTTCACCGCCTCCGTGAGGCCCACGAAGACGGCCCATGGCCATCCGTTCGGCAGGCTCTGGACGGTCGCCTCGAGAAGAACGTTCGTGCGGTCTTTCCGCGCTTTCTTCAGGACCTCAAGGGTTCGGAAGAAATAGATGTCCGATGTCTGGCCCGCGCGGATTTCCTCTGGCGTTGCAATGAAGAATTCCCGCGTCGGAATCTCCCCCGCCATGGAGAACGAGGGGCGCTACCGTCTCGGTCTATTTAGACGTTATTGGGGCAAATCCCAACGTTCATCCGGAACGCGTCCATCGGCGCCCGCCGTGGAGTTCCCGCCGTTCGAACACCTCCATTATTACGAGCGGCTTCGAGGTCGATACACGAACATCTCGTTCTCCGACATGAAGGCGTTCCCGCTGAGAGAGTTTCGGCGCGCGTTCCCGATGGATATCGACACGGTCTGGGTCGACCTGAGGGGCATGCCCGATCTTCGGGAGCTGATCGCGAAGAGACACGACGTCTCCCCCGATCGAGTCCTTGCGACGAACGGCGCGACGGAAGCGAACTTCCTCGTCAATGGCGCACTCGTTAAACCAGGGGATCGGGTCATCGTCGACGCACCGATGTACTCCCCGCTCCGGGATTGTCCCGCTGGATTCGGCGCGAAGGTCTTCCCCGTCGTGCGGGACTGCGAGAACGAATGGACCCTCGACTTCGAACGCCTCCGAAAGGCGATGAGGGGCCGCCCACGACTCCTCGTCTTCGCGAACCTCGGCAATCCCACCGCGATGGGAATCTCGCGTGGCGAACTCCAGGCGCTCGCCGACTTGGCGGCGGAGCATAATGCGCACGTCCTCGTGGACGAGACCTTCCGCGAGTTGGGATTCTCGAAGGCCCCGCCGAGCGTCGCGCGCCTTGGGCCACACATGATCGCAATCTCAACGATCACGAAGGTGTGCGGTCTAGGCGCGCTTCGCGTTGGGTGGATTGCGGCGGATCCGGAATTCATCGAGAAGGCGAAGGCCGTGAAGGACTACACGACCGCGGCGACTCCCGTGCCAAGCCAAGTACTCGCGACATGGGCGCTGAAGCGATACGATTTCTTCGTTCGGCGGGCGAAGAAAATCACGGACCGGAACCGTGCCGTCGTTCGCGAAGCAATGGAGAAGATACCCGCACTCACGGGTCGTGTGCCCGACATCGGGAACCTATTTTTTCCGCACTGCGCTGTTGACGTTGGGCACCTTGAGCGGCGGCTTCTCCGGAGGTACGGCACGGTCATCGCCCCCGGACGATTCTTCGGGGTTGCCGACCACTTTCGGATCGGCCTTGGCTGGGACAGTTCCGCGCTGCGACAGGGGTTGGACAACCTGCGAAAGGCCCTCTACGAGCTCGCATAGCGGCGAGGCGCTGCTCACAGTGGCGCGAGCGGGTACCTGCGGTCGAGCTCGTTGTGGACGATCGCAATCACATGATCCGTATGGAGGGATCGTGGCCCCACACTGCACACGATGGGTTTCTTCGCCGCCACGATTGCGCGTTCCTCCGATGTGAGGTCGACAGAGTCAGAGAGGACGAAGGCGACGTCACGCGATAGCGGAACGGTCCGAATGTCGGCCCCGTCCTCCCGCAGTTCGACGATCGAATCCGGAATCACATCGAGGACCTCGCGGAGGCTGCAGCGGCCCGCGAAGATGCCGGATGAAGTCTCTCCCTCCAACCGCGATCCGTGCTCGAGGGCCCGCCGGATTAACGCTGCGTTGCTTCGAATGTCGGGGCCCCACATCTCCAGGTGGCTTCCAACGAGCCGAATCGCCCGCGGCGGATCGGGAGGACCGAGCAACACGAGCGTGACCTCGACATCGCGCCGAAGGTCGTGGGACACGAGCAAAGCTGCATTCGCAGCGTTCAGGAGTAAGTCCATCCGCCCCGCCGCGCCCGCGAGATCGTCGAGGGAAAACTTCGGCGTCGTCACCGCCCGGTGGCCCACGACGATGAACCGGCGCATGTCCCTCGGTCAGCAGCGGATCGATAGAAAGCCCTTTCTTGGCATCTTGCGTTGCGCTCATCTCAGACGCCGCTGCGCCTGCGAGAGGAGCGCGGGCCCTCAAGGAATCGACGCTGGAACGGCACGACGGGGAGGCGCTCAAGATCCTCGGGGCCCGCCCAAATCAGATCCGCATGCGGTCGTATCGTTCCGGCGAGGCGCCCGCGAAGGATGAGGCCCCGCCACCGTCGGTGGCTGAACGTGTGTTCGACCCGACCTAGCGGCTCGTCGATTCTAACGGAGACTCCTTTCAAACTGAACATGCGGCGAAGCCCCGTGGCTTCGTCCTCATCTGCGCCCACTTCACCGCCTGGTAGCGACCAGAACTTCGCAAGCACACCACGCGAAGGACGCTGCATCAGGAGGACCCTTCCACGTCGCTCAATCAGGGCGAACGCCACGCGAACCGTAGGGACCGTCGTCGTTCGGCGGACATTGGGATACGCTTCCGCGCGCCCCTCCGCAAACGCGCCGCACATCGATTGAACCGGACACACAGGACATCGTGGGGCGCGGGGCACGCAGACCGTCGCCCCGAGCTCCATGAGCGCTTGGTTGTACATCCCTGGCTCCGTGGCGGGCACCAGCGATTCCGCAATTGCCAGAAGCCGCCGCCTTCCTTCGCCGCGCGAAAGATCGCCTCGAAGGCAAAACACGCGTGCAAGGACGCGGGTCGCATTTCCATCGATCGCGGGAACTGGCACGCCAAAGGCGATGCTCGCGACCGCACCCGCCGTGTAGTCGCCAACCCCAGGAAGTGTGCGCAGTGCCGAGACTTGTTCCGGCACGCGCCCGCCATGGTCGCTGAGGATGAGTATTGCTGCGCGCTGCAAATTGCGAGCCCGGCCATAGAAGCCGAGACCTTCCCACGCCCTCAGCACCTCCTCCTCGGATGCGTTCGCAAGGTCCGCGATGGTCGGGAATCGGGCGAGGAATCTCTCGTAGTATGGCAACCCGGCTACCATGCGAGTCCTTTGGAGGATGGCCTCCGCCACGAGAATCGCGTAGGGGTCCCGCGTCCTGCGGAACGCAAGGTCGCGGCGGTTCGTGCGGTACCATTCCTTCAAGTGATGCGCGATCTCCAAGCCCACGGCGGGCGCGATGGCCCCGCTACTTCAAAATTCCTCCTGCCCCTCGACTGAAGAACAGAAGGTCCAGCTCCGCGACCGGAATCGCGATGGCCTCCGCGAACCGCCGCCATCGCGCCTCGATCTCGCGATATCGACGGGGTGTGAGGGACTTGGGAACTACGCGAATCACGCCGTGGCGGGAGAGATTGCGAAGAACATGGCGGTCGAGGATCGCAAGCTCGTCGGAGAAGCCAATATTCCGCAGGAGGTGGGACGCCTCCTTCATCGAGAAGCCGTCCACCTCACGGACGAGCCAATCCCTCGCTGCGTCGGCGGTCGGGTGAGGCGAGAGTGTTTTCTTGAGGACCCACTCCCCGCCTTCCTGGAAGCGCTCGCGCGCCGCCACGAGATACGCGGCCTTGTGGCTGTGGAACCGCGTCCGGCTCCGGAGGAACTTCGCGATCGAAGCGGCGTCACCGGAGAAAAGGAGACCGTTCTCCTTCAGGCCTCGGACGGCAGCGTCCGCCGCGCGCGCCTTCGTTTGAATCGCGAGGATGCAGTACGCGACCTCCTCGAACAACCGCTCATCTGGCTCCCGCCAGACCGCGCGGAACTCCGAGAGTCGATGGCGGATCTCGTCTTGCTTCCCCGCGTACTCGGTCAGGAGTTCGTCGATGTGGCGGTATCGGGGAGATTTCATCCGCGGGACCTCACCGGAACAAAGGACCGTCGCGGGACCCCCCATCGACCGGGCGGCCAGTACGAGAACCACACCTTGCCAATGAGCAAGGATCGATCCACGGGCCCGAACGTCCGGCTGTCCGCGCTCCCATCCGATCGGTCGCCCTTGATGAAGTACGCACCCTCGTCGAGATGCCAGTGTGCGTCGAGAAATGCACCGCTGGCCACCGCCGTGACGTTATCGTTCACCCTGAGGACTCCCGAATCCAAGCTCACGTCGTCTCCAGGAACGCCGATCACACGCTTTACGAGGAGAAGCTCGGGGCGACTTGGATGGCGAACGATTACGAGATCGCCTACCTTGGGCTTCCGAATCCGATACGCGACCCGACTCACGAGAAGACGCTGTCCCCACTCGAGGGCCGGCTCCATGCTGTTCCCACGGACGAGAAAACGGGCCATGGGCATCCGCGGTCACCGGACGGCCGCGGCCTTCGCGGCCTCGGCCTTCTCCCACATGTGCCCAATCTCGTGGGCGGCCTCGAGGAGATCGCTCGCAGCCTTCGGGTCCACGCTCTGTTTGTTCTTGGAGCACAGCTTCGTCGCGTTCCAGACCTTCTCATGGAGATTCGGGAACATCTTCAGGTGTTCGGGCTTGAAGTAGTCCGTCCAGAGAATGAGGAGTTCCTTCTTGCACAGCTGTGCGTGTTCCTCCTTAATCTGAACTCGCCGCGTGACGGCGTTCAGGTACTCGAGCATCGCCCGCGGGTCCTTCCCCGTCGGCTCCTTCAGCTCGAGGAGCTGCGTGACCATCTTCTGGACAGTCTGCGCCGCCTGGACGGCAGGGAACGAATTGTAGATCCCGCACGGGATGTCGCAATGTGCATACGCGACTCCTGGAGGGAACCTCCGCTCGATCGACTCACCGAAACGTCGCACGATGCGAGACAAGCGGGCCATCGCACTCACCCTTGGCGGGAACGAACCGGCGACCGAAGAAATAGTTTCGGGATGGCTCGCCGCCCGCGGGCGGGAACGTCCCTCACTTCACGCGATTGACCCAGGCGACGAAGCCGATGTACCCGAGCACGGGGATGATTAACAAGAGAAGACTTCGGTACACCACCATCGCCCATGTTGACGCAAGAAAGAGAGCCACGATCAACGTCGCCCACCCGAACCCAGCTTTCGTCTCCTTTCCCCACGCCATCGGATCACCCCAAGGGGAGCACGAAGTGGCTCGCGGCCCTCATGAAGAACAGCAGGGGCAGGGACAGCGCTAGGTTCATCCGGGACGCAATCAGCGCCTGCTTGCCCCACTTCCCCATTTCCGGGGGAACCGGCTTCCCCTTCACGAGGCCCTCGGTGGCGGCAATGATCCGCTTCTGGTTCGGCCAGATCACGCCCCAGACGTTGAGAAGCATGAAGGTGCCGATGAGACCACCAATGAGGATGGA
>CAYOUM010000068.1:0-2087 GCA_964407185.1 uncultured Methanomassiliicoccales archaeon
AGGATGATTGCGACAAGCAGCGAAAATACGAACGTGAGACTGAGGTACGCTGCCGGCGTGTTGTAGACCGAGTCAAAGAGCTGCAGCACGCCTTGCACAAAGTCCTCGACGAGGGCCACCGGGAATCGGCTGCCCATCCTCAGCGGTCTATTTATCCGCTCCTCCGCGGTTCGCGTTTTACGAACCGAGCGGCCGGAGCCGACCGTCCGGAGTCAGGAGGACGACGCGACTATCCTCCCGCTCCGCTGCGATCTGATACCCAATCCGGTTCGCAATCTGAGAGGCGAACTCCCGTATCGTCTCATGCTCGGGCATGTTCTCCGCGCGGAGCCGCAGCCGCGATTCCCCGACAAAGCTGTATCCCTTGCACTCAATGAACATTGGCTTCGCGATCGAATCCAGTGCCGCATACTCGTCCTCCCATCCGAGGTTCCAGCCCTCGACGAGGGTATGACGAACCACCGTCCGTGTGGTGAGCGCGGGTAACAGGGCAAGTGTTTCCATGAGCTTCTCCCATTCGTGATCCGATTTTGGCGCCATGAGCTTCCGATAGATGTCCGGGTTCGGCGCGGCGACCGTTACGTAGAGCTGCGTCGGCAGCCGCCCTTCCGCCGCCATCCGGCGGAGGACCGAAGGCGTCGTCCCGTTTGTGACGAGGAACGTCGACATCCCACGTTTCTTGAACTCATCGATCATCTCTGCGAGGCGCTTGTAAAGCGTCGGCTCGCCGGTGAGACTGATCGCGACATTCGTCGGGTGCCAGGCTTCGAGGAATCTCTCCGGGGAGACGCTCGGATTGCCTTTGAACCCCGTGAGGAGCGTGCGTTGCGCCTTGATGGACTCCTCGACGACGAAGGCGGGATCGTCTGAATGCGCGAGGGAATCCGAGCCCCACTCCTGCGTCCGCCAGCAGAAGAGGCATCCGAGGTTGCACGAATCGACAGCGGGTGTCATTTGGAGGCATCGATGGCTCTCGATTCCGTAGAACGTCTGCTTGTAGCAGCCAACGCCCTTCGTGAGGGCGCTCTTCGTCCAGTGGCACAGTTTCACCCCGCTGTGCTCGCCGACGATCCGGTAGCCTTGGCGCTCGAGCACCTCACGCTTGTCGGGGTCCATCCGCGCTTCGTAGAAGGGGCACGTTTATGATGTTTTCGCGACCCGCTCCGGCTCACAGCCCATCGTCGCCCGCCTCCGCGCGAAGCCTGCTCTTCTCGGGCAGTTCCTGTGCGCCCCGTCGCTTCGCGACCCGCTCGACGAGGTGGCGGACCGCGTGGGAATCCTCCTTCTCGTCCAGCAGGTACGCGACTTCCTTCTCGTCGAGGCCGAGCTCGAACGTGACATTGAATCGAAAGTCGCTGTCGGTCTCGAAAAGAAAACGAATCGCGGGCAGGACGTCCACGAGCGCAATCGCGCGAGAGGTGTGCAGGAACCGCGCAAGCTTCGATGCGAGGCTGGCTCGGACATTCCGGATGCTTCGCGTCTGCGACTGTCGGAGGAGCCACATCGGGAACTGGAGCCGGCCGCCAGCAAATTGACCGCGACGTGCGACAGCAACGCCGGAGGTCATCATATCGCTCGCATACGACCACAGCCGATACTGCTGGCGTCGACGAACACGGCTGAGATACTCATCCGCCCGCGACAGCGCCGTGAACCCGCGCGCAAGGTCCTCCGGGTGCCGGTACTCGATGGGCAGGTTTTCGTCGACCCACAGGATCAGGTCTTCGGGGCTCTCGTCCAAGTTCTCGGCCGCCGCGCGAGCGCGCTGGGCTTCCCCGGACCGGAAGATCTCCTCAAGTGCCGCGAAGACGGTCGACCGGCGGTCCCGGGACCCGATTGTGTCGATGGCCCGTAGGCCAACCTCGAGTTCGCCGCGGGCAACAAGTTCGAGATCATTGATCGCAGAGCGCAAGTCTCCCTCGGAATGTTCCGCGATGTAGTCTATGACCTCCTCCGGAACCGCTACGCCCTCGGTGCGCCCAATCGCGCGGAGAACCGCCTTCACACTCGACGGGTGAATCGGCTGGAACTTGATGATCCGGCAGAGCGCCTTGAACGCGGCCGATCGCCGGGTAAGTTCGTACACA
>CAYOUM010000068.1:2097-2553 GCA_964407185.1 uncultured Methanomassiliicoccales archaeon
ATCGTTCGCGAGAAGCACGATGGGCTGCTGGTTTTGCCGTATCGTCGCCACGCTCGCCCCGCTCCCGCCGGAATCCTCGCGGCCGAACAGGTTGTCCGCTTCGTCGAGGACGACGAGTTTCCGGCCGCCGGCGAACGTGGAAAGGAACTCGCCGGTCTCGGAGAATGTCTGCGCGACCGCCCCGCGTAGCGCGGTCTTCCGGATCTCTTCCGCGTTTCGCTTGTCCGAGGCGTTCATCTCCACAACCGCCCAGCCCATGTCCGCCGCGAGCGCGAGGGCAACGCTCGTCTTTCCCGTCCCAGGGTCGCCGTGCAAGATGACCGCGCGTTTATCCGGCCTGCCCTTCTGCCACGCGAGGGCCCACCTCTCGAGTTCCGCGATCGCGGTCGGGTTCCCGACAACGTCCTTGAGCGACTTCGGACGATACGTCTCCGTCCACGGAGGCATCGTGACCGT
>CAYOUM010000068.1:2563-7288 GCA_964407185.1 uncultured Methanomassiliicoccales archaeon
TTTACCCTAATCTTTTTCCTTAATCTTCCGATGCGGTCGGGGAAAAAGGTGCGACGGGGGCGGCCGGACCTTTGGCGCGGGTGAGTTTATCATCTACATATAATAGTTACATTGATACCAATAACACATTACACAACAAAATGTATCAGATATAACCATCGCGGAGCGTCATTGCGAATGGGATTTTTCGTAGAGGTCGCACAACTCCCGCAGGAACGCATCGTACGTCTTCCGGAACTTCAGCCGGTACAGGTGATCACGCGTGTCGGTCGTCACTTGAATCGTTGTGAGCTGGCGTTTCTTCGCGGACATCGCTCACTTAATAGTTCTATCGACCTATATGGTTGTATCGCGTCTAGTGCCCTTGAAGGAACCATCGCCTTCAACAACCGCGATAGGTCTGTGGATTGTCAAGACGGGCCGCTGAGTTGGCTAGTACGGTTCGGACTACCGTCATGGACGGCGCGGAGGGTGAAAAGTGAGTCGTTTTCCCCTGGGGGCGACGTGGAAAGAGGTTGCCATTCGTGACGTTCCCTCATGATGGGCTCGCCCGGTGCCTCGCGGGGTGGGGAACACGCGTTAGGGATTCGCGACCGCCAACTCCTGCGTTGAGGCCCGAGGCAAACTCTTGCGCGATCGCCGCCGCGCGACTTCCCGTTGCGCTCGATCAAAGACGTCCTCGGGGATAATCGCCGTGTGCGATCCCGTCGCTTCGATGCCATCCCACTCGCTGCGCCCGCACAGCAGCGGGTTCGAGAGGATTGCCGCGACGGTCTGCTTCCTCCAGCGCCCGCCATGCTTCGTGGGAACCCCTCGGGCCTCGAGAGTTCCGGCGATTGCGGCGAGGCTCTTGCCCGTCACGTATTGCGCGAAGATCTCCCGCACCGCTACAGCCTCGCGGGGTTCGACGACGTAGCTGCCGCCCACAATGCGGTATCCATAGGGTGAGGGCGAGCCGAGTGCGCCATGGCCTCCCTTCGCTTTCTGGCTCATCCCCATGTACACGCGCTCGCCGATCTGCTCCGACTCGAGCTGCGCGATCCTTTGAATGATGTCCATCACAAAGCGGCCCATCGCGGTCGACGTGTCGAAGTTCTCTTGCACGGAGACGAATTCCTTTCCCCACTCCTGCAGGCGTTCCGTCATCTCCATGAAATTGCGAGAATTGCGGTGGATTCGGTCCATTTTCAGGACCAGGAGGACCTCCCACCGCTCGCGGTCCCCGATCATCTCCCTGTATGCGGGTCGCTCCGCCGTCCGGCCTGACTGCCCCTCGTCCACGTATTCACCCGCAATCGACCAGCCGCGGGCGGCGCAGTACGCCTCGAGCCGCTCCCTCTGCGCATCGAGGGAGAACCCCTCCTTCGCCTGGTCCTCCGTGCTGACGCGGCAATAGATTGCAGCGCGCGTCATTCGCCGTAGTTCTCCAGCCGGATCGGCGGGATCGCTTCACGCCGCTGGTCTGGCCGCCGGATCCTTCGCTGGAGCTCCGACTGGACGCGGTTGAACGTCTCGGTCTCAACGAGCGGCTCGTGCCTTCCGCGACGGACGGCCCCATTCGTTCGGATGAGCCCGCAGTAGACCGGGTTCGCGAGGATGTTCGCCACGGTCTGACTCGCCCACGATCGGCCCGTCTTCGTCCGATGGCCGAGCCGGTTTAGCTCTTGGCAGATCTTCGCGATTCCCTTGCCCTCGAGGTACCGGCGGAAGATAAAGCTCACAAGCTTTCCTTCCTCATTGTTCACCTGAAGCGCGCCGTCCACGTATCGGTAGCCAAACGGGCTCGCATAGTTCAGGAACGCGCTGAATTTCCTCGGCTCGTCTCCGTTCGCCGAACCGGCGCTAAACTTCAGGAGCTTTGCCCGCCGAAGAAGCTCGTGTTCGTTGAACCCCTTTTCCTGACACAGTTTCCGAAGCGCTTCCTCCTCCGTCTCCGTCTTGTAGTTTCGGACGAACTCGCGAACCGAGGAGAACCGCATGAAGACCTCCCAGAACAGGAGCGGATCGTCCGGCGCGAGGTCTGAGCAATGTTCGCATAGGGCGACGACCTGGGTCCGGATGGACGGATCGACTCGTTCGTCCGCGACGACCTCCCTCGAGACGATCGATTTCCGAGACCAACACCGCTCGCACTTCTCCGCCGCCATCCTAGCCTCCGAGAACTGCGGGGCTGCGATTCAGTCGGGGATTCCGGAGCCGGGACTTCAGCGCAACCTGCGCGCGGTCGAAGACGTCAGGGCTCACAATTGGCGTGTGATTCGCGGGTCGGACGTACCCGTCCCATCGGAGGTAGCCTGCATAGACGGGGTTGTGCAAGATGTAGAGGATCCGAAGGTGGTTCCACCGACCGCCCCGGCGCGCGTTGACGCCGCGTGCGTTCAAGGCGGCCGCGATGCGGGCGGTTGCCTCGCCCGCCAGGCACCGTTCGAAGATTTCGCGGATGTAAGGCGCTTCCTGCCCGTTCACGTGAAGTCGGCCGTCGTAGAGCTCGAAGCCGAAGGGAGATTCGAAGCCGAGAATCCCGACTCCCTGGCGAGCCTTCTGGCTCATCCCCATGTACACGCGCTCGCCGATCTGCTCCGACTCGAGCTGCGCGATCCTTTGAATGATGTCCATCACGAACCGGCCCATCGCGGTCGACGTGTCCAGCGACTCCGTCGCACTCGCGAAGTTCTTCCCCCAGCGACGAAGGTTGTCCATCATCTCCATGAAGTTCCGGGAGTTGCGATGGATCCGATCCATCTTCATGACGAGAATCGTGTCCCACAGGTCCTTTTCCTCCATCATCTGGCGATACGCGGGACGGTTCGAGTCTCGCCCGGAGTGGCCGTCATCAATGTACACTTTCGAGGCGGTCCATCCCCGGGCCTTGCAGTATGCCTCAAGTCGTTCGCGTTGCGCCTCGAGGGAGTAACCGCCCTTGGCCTGGTCCTCGGTGGAAACCCTCGCGTAGATCGAAACTCTCGTGAGTGCACCCATCCGCGCCCTGCGTATGCACGCGGGCGTTAAAAAACTGTCGGACGAAAGTCCGACAGGAGGCGAGAGATGAGCGGACGCAGGCCGTAGCGAGTCTCCCCGCAATTCCGAGTCAGATATCGGAAATTTATTCAGCCTTCAGAATAGTTTGTTCGAAGGGATGCAGGTCCGACCCCGTTGTTATCGCACCCGTCGCGAGTCCGGCTAATTCTTTATTGTATTTGCCTATGCACTCGCGAGGGCGGAACCGCGTCTCCCTTCCGAGTGGTTCACATGCGCGGTCTACTTTGATTTCGCGGCACGTAGCTGATCGAGTAATTCCTTCGCCCGGTCCATCCGAACCTTGCCTTCCTTGACAAGGGCCTCAGCGACGCGGTCGATTTCATCGCCAATCGCGCCCACGGTGGCCGCGATGTTTCTCGCGTGAAGGCCCATGTGGCCTCGTTGGATTCCCTCTGTCGCAAGCGCCCGTAAAGCGGCGAAGTTCTGAGCAAGGCCCACCGATGCAATCACCTCCGCGAGCTCCTGGGCTGTCTTGACGCCCAAGAGTTTCACGCACGCCTTCGCGGTTGGATGGACCGCTGTGGCGCCGCCGACGAGTCCCACCGCGAGGGGCAACTCAATCGTGCCCACGAGGTCGCCGTCCGCATTCCGCTCCCACGTTGTGAGCGAATGATAGCCACCGCCCTTCCAGGCGGCATAGGCGTGGGCGCCCGATTCGATTGCGCGGAAGTCGTTGCCCGTTGCGATCACGACCGCGTCGATCCCGTTCATGATCCCCTTGTTGTGGGTCGCGCACCGGAAGGGGTCGGCCTCCGCGAATGCGTACGCCTCTAGAACGCCCTCGACGGCCTCGGCGCCTCCGATTCCCTCGCTTGTAAAGACTGCATGGGCTCGGGCGAGCCGCTTCACCGCCAAGTTCGAGATGATTCTCAAGTAGACGCGACCCCCCGTGATCTCCTCGAGAAACGGCGCGACGGCTTCCGCCATCGTGTTCACCGCATTCGCCCCCATCGCGTCCCGCGTGTCGACGATCAGGTGGGTGATGACCATCAGGCCACGGTGCGTCGTAATGACGCGGACCTCGACGTCCTTCGCCCCGCCGCCGAGTTTTACGAGGATCGGGTCCTTCTCGTTCGCCCGCCGAATGATTTCATCCCGTGCGTGGAGGATTGCGAGGCGCGCGGAGTGGGGGTCCGGCACATGTGTGAGCTGGATCTGGCCGATCATGATCGGTCCGGATGTGCTCGCCCTGAACCCGCCCCGCGCGCGGGCCATTTTCGCGGCGTTGCTCGCCGCGGCCACGACGGAGGGCTCCTCGATCGCCATGGGAATGAGGTAATCCCGCCCGTTAATCAGGAAGTTGACCGCGATTCCGAGGGGCAGGGACATCGTGCCAACCACGTTCTCGATCATCCGGTCGACTTGATCGAACCTAAGGGCGCCGGTATTCCCGATTGTCCGGATCTCATCGTCCGAGAGATTGCCGAACTCGCGGACGATTTTCCAACGCTCCTCGGCGGTTTTCTTGTAGAATCCTGAAATCTCAGACGTGGACACAGCGGGTCCCCGGCCGCAAAGCCTCCTGCGTGTTATAGCCTTTCGCGCTCAAAGTTTCGCGCCGCAGTTCTTGCAGAACTGTGCTCCGAAGGGTGATACTGTCCCGCAGGTCCGGCAGACAACGGTCTGTCCTGCCGGGGCCCCGCGAGGGGCCTGAACGGGAGGCGCCGTTGGCGGCACGCCTGGGGG
>CAYOUM010000069.1:0-7284 GCA_964407185.1 uncultured Methanomassiliicoccales archaeon
GGAGCCGGAGGAGGTCGCACCTTCCGAGCCGGAGGACATCAGCCGCGCGGCAGAGGCGTTCGGGACGTCCCTCGGGCGGACGATCCGCGATGCGATTGGACCCGTGATCCGGAACATCCCGGAGATCGAGCGGACGATCCGCGAATCTGTGGAGCCCGCGCTCCAGAACCTCGACTTCTCCGAGTTCGGACGGACCGTGCAGACAAATGAAGGATCCGTGAAGATCGCGGGCTCCGGAGTTGTGACGGGAAACCCGATCCGGACGCGGGAGTTCAAGTCCGCGGGGTCCGGTCGCGTCGTGGGAGATCTCGAGGCCGTGGAGGCGAAGGTCGCGGGTTCCTGCACGTTTGAGGGGAACGTGACCGTGCAGGAATTTAAGTCGGCGGGGTCCGCGAAGGTGAACGGATCGCTGCGCGCGCACGAACTCCACAGCTCGGGCAGCCTCTCCGTGGGAAAAGGTGTGGATGGCCACGAGGTTCACATCCGTGGCGGGCTTCGTGTCGGCGAAGGGATCAAGGCGCATGAGGTCCACCTTGCGGGAGGGGCAAAGCTTGGCGGTGCGCTCGAGGCCACCGAGACTCGCATCGAGCTTGGCGACGAGGTCTCAATTCCGATAATCAAGTCCCGCGAGATCAACGTCCGACGGCCCAGCGGGTTCCGTCGCTCCTGCGAGTTGGTATCCGATCGCATTGAGGGAGACGAGGTGTACCTCGAATGCACGACCGCGAATTTCGTCCGCGGGCGAGAGGTTTCGATTGGACCGCACTGTCGCATCGGTGTGGTCGAGGCGCGCCAATTGCGAGTCCATGAGTCGTCCGAGGTCCGGGAGCGACGCTCAGTCGGTTCGACGGGGCCCGAGGAACATGCGGAGCACGAAGAGCATGCAGGTCACCCGGGAGGCGGAGCACCACCGGCCCCACCGGCTCCGCCTGCGCCGCCAGATCCTCCTCGTGTCTGAATGGAATTTCCGTGGACAGTTTTATATCGCCCTTCGAGCTTGAAACTAGGCCGTGCCCGAAAGGGTGATTTTGAAAGTCGCCGAAGCACCCCAGTCCGACGTCGGCCTCGGCCGTGCTCGGGTCGACACGAAGACCCGCCTGGCCCTGGGCGTCGACGTCGGCGAGATCATCGAGATTATGGGAAAGAAGTCCACCGCCGCGAAGCTGTTTCGCGTGATGCAGGAAGATGAGGGCAAGGGCATCATCCGGATCGACGGCCTCGTTCGGCGGAACGTCGGCGTCTCGATCGGAGACAAGGTCGAGGTGCGCAAGGCGGACGTGTACCCCTCGGAACGCGTCACGATTGCCCCGATCATTTCGGAGGGACACAAGATCAGCTTCGGCCAAGGGATTGAGAACTTCGTGAAGCGCGGACTCCTGAAGCGTCCGCTCACGAAGGGGGACGTCGTGATCGTGCCGGGAATCGCGTTGATGGGCGGCGCCCTCCCGTTCATGGTCATCAAAGTCATACCGAAAGGAGTCGTCCAGATCGTCGACGAGACGATCATTGAGATGAAGGAGGAGCCGGTCCGCGAGGGCGAGGTCCTCACCCCCACCGTCACGTACGAGGACATCGGGGGTCTCAAGGAGGAGCTCCGCAAGGTCCGGGAGATGATCGAGCTCCCGCTCAAGCACGCAGAGCTGTTCGAACGCCTTGGGATCGACCCGCCAAAGGGCGTGCTCCTGTTCGGCCCGCCGGGAACGGGCAAGACGCTCATCGCGAAGGCCGTCGCGAATGAGGCGGGCGCAAACTTCCTCTCGATTCAAGGACCGGAGATCATGTCGAAGTATTATGGTCAGAGCGAGGAACGGCTCCGGGAGAAGTTCGAGGAGGCGCAGAAGAACGCGCCCTCGATCCTGTTCATCGATGAGCTCGATTCCATCGCTCCGCGGCGGGAGGAGGTGACGGGTGAGGTCGAGCGCCGCGTCGTCGCGCAGCTCCTCACACTCATGGACGGCCTCACCGGCCGTGGCCAGGTCATCGTGATTGGCGCGACGAACCGCGATGAGGCGATCGACCCCGCGCTCCGCCGGCCGGGCCGATTCGACCGTGAGATTGAGATTGGCGTACCGGACCGCGAGGGTCGGAAGGAGATCCTCATGATTCACACCCGCGGCATGCCGATCGAGGGTTCGGAGGAGGAGCGGGACGCGCTCCTCGCGGAGCTCGCGAACCTCACGCACGGGTTCGTCGGCGCGGACCTTGCCGCGCTCGCACGGGAAGCGGCGATGAAGGTCTTGCGCCGGTACCTGCCAGACATCGACCTCGACAAGCCAATCCCCTCCGAGGTCCTCGAGAAGATGCGCGTGACCACTGAGGATTTCAAGAACGCGCTGAAGGAGGCGGAGCCGAGCGCGATGCGCGAGGTTCTCGTCGAGATCCCCCGCGTCACGTGGGATCAGGTCGGCGGTCTCGATGAGGTGAAGATGAAGCTCCGGGAGGCTGTCGAGATGCCGCTGAAGGACCCGGACGCGTTCAAGCGGATGGGCATCCACCCGCCCCGCGGGATTCTCCTGTATGGGCCGCCGGGCACGGGGAAGACGTTGCTCGCAAAGGCGGTCGCGACGGAGAGCGAGGCGAACTTCATCTCGATCAAGGGCCCCGAGGTCATGTCGAAGTGGGTCGGGGAGAGCGAGAAGGCCGTGCGGATGATCTTCAAGAAGGCCCGCCAGGTCGCGCCCTGCGTCGTGTTCCTCGACGAACTCGACGCGATCGCGCACCGGCGAGGGTATGACCTCGACAGCGGCGTTGGCGAGCGAGTTGTGAACCAGCTCCTGACGAGCCTCGACGGGCTGGAGAGCATGGAGGGCGTCGTCGTGATCGGGGCGACGAACCGCCCGGACATGGTGGATCCCGCGCTCTTGCGCACCGGTCGCTTCGATCGGCTGATCATCGTCCCGATACCGGACCGCAAGGCCCGCCTTGAGATCCTGAAGGTCCACACGAAGGAGATGCCCTTGGATGGCGTTGACCTCGAGGAGCTCGCGGTCGAGCTCGAGGGATACACGGGCGCCGATATCGAGGGCCTCTGCCGGGAAGCCGCGATGATCGCGTTGCGCGAGGACCGCCGCGCGAAGAAGGTCACGATGTCGCACTTCCAGGAAGCGATGAAGGTCGTCCACTCCTCCGTCGATGAGGAGACGATGAAGTTCTACGAACGTATTGGACGCGAACTGGAGCGGGGCCTCAGCAAGAAGATGAAGGAGGAGATGGCACTCGGCTACTTCCGCTAATCGTGTCCCTCCGGTTTGACGATACCAATAAGGTGCATCATCGCTTCCGGCCCCGCGGGATGCACTCGTGACCGCTTCGTTTCCCAAGGACCACCGGTATGTAAAGAGACTCACCGCCCTTGGATGGCCGATCCTCTCCTCCGCGGTCGCTGCCCTCCTCGTGGCTGTGGGCCTCGTGCAGCCCGTCTGGTCGTACGAGGTGAGCGGCGGCGGAGGCCTGGCAAGGCACACGTATCTGTGGACATGGCTCATCCTGGAGAACTATGAACAGGGCGCATGGTACGGCACGCTGATCACGCCGTACGCGGGGCCATCGTTCAGCGAGTTTCGGATGCGGGATACGGTCGGGGCCGTTTACCTCGTCGCGCTGTTCCTTGCAATCGCCCTCGCGATTCTCGTCGCGCTGCAGTACGCCGCCCGCTCTCGGAAGGTCCCGGCGAACGTTCTCACCGCCGCGAGTGTGTTCGCCATCGGGCTCGGGTTCGCCGCGATCTCGCTCGCAGTCCTCACGATTCCTCCCGCCGCCGCAGCGGAAGTTGCCCCCTCCGTGTCCGGTTTCTTCGGCACGACAACGGTCGGTGGAATCACGTTCACATGGGGGCCAGGGCTGAGCTGGTGGCTCTGGCTCGTGTCGACGATCCTCGCCCTCGTGGTCTTCATCGTACCCTTCGCACAGGGAGGGATGGGCCGTCGCGTGTCCACCCCTGGATGACGACGCCGGGTCCGCAATAAGCTCAAATAGACCTCGATGGCTTTACGCCGCGGCGTCAGAAGGGACGTGATGGGATGAAGAAATTCGCTACAGAGCTGAAAGGCAAGACCGTCATGACGAACGACGGTCAGATCCTTGGCATGATCGAGAACTTCATCGTCGACACCCGCTCGGGGAAGGTCGAGAATGTTCTCGTCGTCCCTGCCGAGGAGATCGAGCCGCGATTGTTCAAGACGGATCCCCAGGGGCGGCTCATCCTGCCCTTCCAGGGCATGAAGGCGATCAAAGACGTCGTCGTCATGAACATCGGCCAAACACAGACCTGAGCGGCCCGACCGAACGACTCCTGCTGTTCGTTCACCTCGCCAAAGAGGCGCAGTTCAAACTGGCGCCCGCTTCTCCTGCTTCACGACGTTCAGGACGATCTGCGTGTACGTTCGCTCCACGTTCTCCATCGCGACGAGCCTCTTGATGAACGCGTCGAGCTCCTTCGTGTTCCGGAACCGGGCGACCACGACGGAATCGTACTCGCCGGTGACATCGTACACCTCGATCACCTTGTCCTCCCGCGCGATTTTGCGCTGGACCTCGAGCAGCTTCCCTTTCGAAATCCGGATCCCGATCACGGCGAGGACGTCGTAGCCGAGCTTCTTCTCATCGAGGAGGGGCGCGTAACCGAGGATGATCCCCTCCGATTCGAGCCGCTTCACGCGGTTACTGACGGTGCTGATGCTGACCTCGAGGTCCCTCGCGATGTCCCGCAAGCTCTTCCGGGCGTCTTGGTTCAAGCGGCGCAGAATCGCGACATCGAGGTCGTCGAGGAGCTTGCTCACCACGGGAGTACCCAGTGCAGAAACAGTGGAGGGCATACTTAGGCTTTCTTCGCCGAACGTCGATGCGAAGCCAATCTTCGGGAATCAATGTCTTGTCCAAGGCGCGTTCGCGCCGACGAGTGAAGACCTACATCTCGCAACGGCGTTTCCCTTGAATACGGTCCGGCGACTCCCGCGGCTCGTTCAATACGTGTCGATGCCATGGGCGAGCTTGCGCAGCTTCTCGACTCGGGCTTCGATTCGCGGGTGCGAGGAGAACAGACCAACAAACCGTCCCTCGCGGAACGGGTTCACGATCCACAGGCTCGCCGTCGTTGGACTACCGAACTGCATCGGCGATCGGCGGTTCCGGTACTCGAGCTGCTCGAGCGCATCGGCAAGAGCGCCCGGCTCGTTGATCGTCTTCGCTCCGATGTAATCCGCCTTGTACTCACGGCTTCTGGAAATCGTCATCTGGATCGCGAGGACAGCGATCGGGACAAGGATGAGGCTGAGGATTGCAACGACATACAGAAGGCCCGAGTCCCGGTCCCGGCGTCCACTGAACAAGGTGCCCCAGAAGGCCCAGCGCGCGAGCAGGGTGAGCGCGCCCGCGATCGTGGCCGCGATGGACATCACAAGGATGTCGCGGTCCTTGATGTGGGCCATCTCGTGGGCGATTACCGCGCCGAGCTCGCGCTCATCGAGGACGCGAAGCATCCCTTGGGTGACAGCCACGACGGCATGCTTCGGATTCCGTCCGGTGGCGAACGCGTTCGGTGTCTGGGAGGGCACGATTGCGATCCGCGGCGTCGGAAGGCCGCTCGCCAGGGAGACGCGCTGGACTGCACGGTAGAGGTCCGGCGCCTCCGCTTCCGTTACAATCCGGGCGCGGTACGTCAGCAAGACGAACTTGTCCGCGAAGAAGTAGGCGATGGCGTTCATCGCGGCGGCGAGGAGCAGGAAGGAGATGACCGCCAGGACCCAGTCCCCGAAGAACACGGTTCCGATGATCCAGCCGAACGCGACAAAGATCCCCGTGAGGACGAGGAAGAGAGCCGTGGTTCGAAGGGATGGATTCATGGCTGTCCCTTTTTACGCGGCCGTGATATGAGAACTTTGCGATGGACTCCCCACACATCCTGGGTTATCGGAGGTCAGCGGGTGAGTTCGAACCCAAGGTCCACGTTGTGGTCGGCGAGCACGCGAAACGCTCCAGATGGCAGGATTCTCGCGATCTCCTCTGATGGCACTTCGAACGCCTTTGCGAGTTGTGGGATGATTCGATCTCTCACGATCTCTCCCGGCCCAAGGACGATGTGCTTGGCCGCCCTCGCGGCGACCGCGCGCACCGGGCCCGCCATGACCTTCCGATGGCCCTCGTGTTCGATCTCGCCAACCGCGACCTCGAGGGGGACATCGTGGACGTAGTTCCGCTTTCCCCGGACCATGAAGGCGCCCCTCGGGAGGAACTCCCCGCTCTCTGCTTGCTTGCTGATCTGCTCCGGGAGGACCCAGAACGCGCTCCCGCTTGAGAGACCTGCGGGCCACGCCTTTGAGTAGATTAGTGCGAGCTCGGACGCCTCCCGCAACGTCGCCTCGCCCGCTTTCGAGCCCTCCTTGACGATCACGCTCGGGGCGCCGTGGATGTCCGCGTGCGCATACCGATCGCCATCCTTTAGGTGCTTCCGCACGAGGGCATCGTTCGTCTTCGCGTCCCGCCCGCCGAGGATCAGGAAGCCCTCGGAGGAGACGCACCATCGGTACGCCTCGAACCAGAATTTCCTCGTCCCCTTCGCCTTCGGACGCCTCGCGGCCTTCACCGCCTTGCGCTCGATGGACCGAAGTTCCTCTTGCGCCACGCCGATCGTCTCAACGACGCGATCGGCCTTCCGTTGCGCCTCCCGGCGCACCTCGTAGAATGCGTGCGCGTTCCCGTTCACGTCCTTGCGGTAATCCAGCTCAAGCGCATCGAAGTCGCCGATTGCCACGCTCACGGCCCCTTTCGCGCGGTCGACGTTCTTGATCTGGACCTGATCGAACTCGCGACCTTCCCGGATCGCACGCAACAGTTCCTCGAACAGGGGGAAGTGACCGTACAGGAAGATCGCCCGCGCTTCCGCGTCGACCGCCTCGCGGCGGAGGCTCTCGAGGGATGCCTCGAGCTGCGCGATGCGATGGCGAAGGGAGGCCGCCGCGTCCTTCTCCTCCGGAACCGCGGCGGCGGTGGCCGAGAGGTACGCGTGGAGGGCTTCATTGAACGTCGGGAATTCGCGGCGTTCCAAGCCCGCGTGAATGGAGAGGTCGATCGGGGCGCAATCGACGGGCTGGACGCCTTGGAGGATGAGGGCGGGCCGCCGTTCCTGTTCGACCGCGACGGCGATGTTGTTCACGGCGGTGAAGAGTGCATCGAGGTCATCATCCCGAAGCTCCTTGACAATCGTCTCCTTGTTCACGCGCGCGCGAAGGCACAACTCCTCGGCGTATTGGCCACCGAAGTTGAGGACGGATGCGAGGACCTTCACGA
>CAYOUM010000070.1:0-7252 GCA_964407185.1 uncultured Methanomassiliicoccales archaeon
TGCTGTCCGCGGTCGTAATCGGGGCGAAGATGATCCTCCACCCGAACCCGCGCGAAATCGAGGCAGTCTTGAAGCTAATCGCGAAGACGAAACCGTCAATCTTCCCGGGCGTCCCAACGATGTACGTCGCGATTGTCAACAACCCAAAGGTCGCGAAGTACGACCTCCGTTCGATTCGCGCCTGCATTTCCGGGGCGGCACCCCTCCCGCTCGAGGTGCGCCGGAAGTTCGAGGCGATGACGGGCGGCAAGCTCGTCGAGGGCTATGGGCTCACGGAGGCGTCGCCCATCACGCATTGTAACCCGATCTTTGGACTCGTCAAGGATGGCATCGGAATCCCAGTCTCGGGCACGGACGCGAGAATCGTCGATTCGGAGACAGGGACCCGAGTCCTCGCCACTGGAGAAGTCGGCGAACTCGCGGTCCGAGGCCCGCAGGTGATGAAGGGGTACTGGAACCGTCCCGATGAGACAAGGAACGTGATCACGGGCGATGGTTGGCTCCTTACGGGGGACATCGCGAAGATGGACGAGGACGGCTACTTCTCCATCGTCGACCGGAAGAAGGACATGATCATCGCGTCCGGATACAACGTGTACCCGCGGGAGGTCGAGGAGGTCCTCTTCAAGCATCCCGCGGTCCAGGAAGCGGCCGCAATCGGCGTGCCGGACCCGTATCGTGGGGAGACAGTGAAGGCGTACATCGTCCTCAAACCCGGCGCGACGGCGACGGCCGATGAGATCACCTCATTCTGTCGGGAACGACTCGCCCCGTTCAAGGTCCCAAAGCAAATCGAGTTCGCGACGGAGCTGCCGAAGACGCTCGTCGGGAAGGTCCTCCGGCGGGCACTGCGGGAGAAGGAACGCGCGAAGCCGGCATCGTAATCGTTTCGAGTGTGTGGCGTTACCGGAAGGTATTTGGCAGCGCGAGCGCTAGGACGCGGGTCTCCCCATGGTCGACACCCTCGAGAAGAGCGGACAGTGGCAGCAACCCGTGTGGATCGTGTTCGAAAAGGACCTGACCGCCGAGGAACATCGATGACCGGGGAGCTCCCCTTCCTCCGACTCGAGGGACCTCCATACGACGTCGGCCTTGGCCATGGGGTCGAGGCGCGGGACCTCATCGGGGAGAACGTCCTCCTCTACCTCCGACGGTTCGCACAGGAGGGCAAGATCGATCGGCCCGAGATTCGACGCCGGGCGGACGGATATCGGAGGGTAATCGAGGAGCAGAACCCCGCGTACGCGGAAGAGATGCGGGGGATTGCGGAGGGCGCCCGCCAGGATGTCCTCGACATCGTCGCGGTGAACGTTCGATACGAGATCCTCTACACGGAGTTCGTCCGGAAGGTGCTCGCTCAACCGGCCTCCGGGCGGCCCGCAGTCGGAGGCTGCACTTCCTTCGCCCTTCTCCCATCGGAGACGAGCAATGGACATCTCCTCCTGGGACAGAACTGGGACTGGATCCCGAATGTCCACGGGATCGTCGTCCGTGCCCGTCGCGGTGGCCACCCCGACCAGCTTGCGTTCACGGAAGCGGGAATCGCGGGAGCGAAGATCGGGGTGAATTCCGCGGGCATCGCCCTCGCGATCAACGGGCTCCTCACGGATCGGGATTCATGGTCTCGCCTCCTCAAGCCGTTCCACGTCCGATGCTGGGAGATCCTCGCCTCGAGGACGCTCGTCGAGGCCGCGCAGGCCGCGGTCGGGACGAAGCGGGCATGCTCCGCGAACTTCCTCATCGGGAGGGCGGATGGCGGGGACCATTCGGTTGTGGACCTCGAGGCCGCGCCCGAGGTCGAGCACGGTCTCGTGCCGGAGAAGGGCTTTCTCGCGCACACGAACCACTTCCTCGACCCCGACACGCTTGGCGTCGTCCAGCCCCTCGGAGAGGACGCTCCCTCGACGTACCAACGCCTCGCGCGCATTAACGCGATCGTCCGAGCCCGCCTCGATGGGGGCGGTCGGATCGGAATCAACGAGCTGCAGGCGGTCCTCGCGGACCACGACGGAGAACCGTATTCCATCTGCCGCCACGCGTCCCTCGTCCGGCCGGAGCACGAACGGTACGCCACGGTCGTATCCGCGATCATCGACGTGGACGCGGGGGAGCTGTTCCTCGCGGCCGGGACTCCGTGCACCGTCCCGTACGAACGGTACACCCTGTCCGCGTGACCCCCTAGTGTCCTTCCCGAATCTTTATTACGCATCGATAGCGCATTGTAGTTGGCGTGGCGCTTCCCGGGGGTATCCATCCGATCCCTCTTCCGACGATGCTGCCGATCGGCCTCGTGAACGTATACGTCATTGAGGGAGAACTGCTCACGCTCATCGACACGGGGCCGAAGATGGAGGAGGCGCATGATGCACTGCGCCATGGGCTGAAGAACCTTGGCCACTCGATCGCGGATGTGGAGCAGATCCTCCTCACGCACGGCCATATCGACCATGCGGGCCTCGCGGAAACGATTCGGAGGGAATCCGGCGCGACCCTTCTCGTGCCGCAAGGTGAGCGAAATTCCATCGATCGCTTTCCGGAGACGTTCGAGACGCGCGGGAAGCGGTTTCGCGAAGAACTCCTTCGGAGCGGCGCGCCGCCGGAGACATGCGACCTCGTTGACGACTTCTTTGACTGGATCCGGAAGTTCGGGGAGTCCGCACGGGTCGATGGCGTCGTCCGGGACGGCGACCTTCTCCGAGCAGGAGCCGTGGAGCTCCAAGCGATCCACACCCCCGGCCACTCCGCAGGATCGACGTGCTACTTGGAGGCGGATCGCGTCTTGTTCTGCGGGGACTCGATGATCCGGGACGTCACCCCGAACGCGGCCTTTGGCGGGGCCGATGGCGTCTCCGTCGGCCTCGCGGACCACCTCGCCTCCCTCACGCGCCTCCGGGGATTGCCCGTCGTGCACGTGCTTCCCGGCCACCGGGAACGGTTCGCGGACCTGAAGGCGTACGTCGCGGACTACATGCAACAGTTCCGCATTCGACAGGAAGCAATCCTCCGATTGTTGAGGCCCGGCCCACGTAGCCCGTTCGACCTGATGGTCGAGACGTTCGGCACGCTGCCGATCCAGGAGGTTTTCCTCGGTGTCACAGAGGTGCTCGGTCACCTCGAGGTCCTCGAAATTGAGGGTGCGGTCGTCGTCGATGAGAAGGCTGGTCACCGCGTGTACCGCCTCGCGACAGTGTGAACTCATCGGCTCGCGAAGGAGGTTTCGGGAGACAACTCCAGGAAGCGCCCCACATCCTGCGCTTCCGCCTCGACGCGATCTCGCACGGCCCGCGACAGCCTCCTGAAAGGCTCGAGCCCTTTGCCCCTCCGCTGGAACGACCACACGCCCCCCGCACGGCCGTCGACGAGGACGACGGGGGAGAGCCATCCCGCCTTGCGGTAGACGCGCTTGTAGTGCGCCGCGTCCACGAGATGATTCTTCTGATCGTGCCCGAGGAGATACGTGTCGAAGTTGGGGAGGAGTCGGACAACAGGAGACGCGAGACGAGCCCCGCGCAAGGTCCGCGCGTCTTTTCGGAGAGCCCAAAGGGTTTTCGCTTCGACGACAATCGGCGCGAGTTCGTCCCTCAACCCCTCGAAGATGGGTTTCGCAACTGCGACGGCGATGTCGGCCCACGCCGCGAAGTCCTGGACCGCCGCGGGACCATACCCACGGAGGTACGTCCGCACGAGCTCGGCCTCCGCGTCCTCCGGAGAAATGTCTCGAACGCCCCGAAGCCACTTCTCCCGCAACACGAACGTGATCTCGTTGCCTTGGTCGGGTCCGAACACGACATGCCCGAAGAGAGCCGCGCGGTGCACAACACCGCCCCAACTGTGCTCGACCCACGGACGCGCTTTCTCGCCGAGTGCGGCGACGACACGCTTCGCGAGCTCCCGCCGCGTCAACGGGCCGTCCCGGAGCACGTCGACGATCGAAGCGACCATCGCGTCCGCGTCCCGCTCACTCAGGCCGTAGCGTGCCATCCACCGCATGCTCCGCCCGGCGCGCTTCAGAAGCCCACGGTTGTAGATGAGGAAATCGGAGGCCGGCAGGAGGTGCAACGCCCCCCGCATCGACCACGCCTTCACGAGAGTTCGATTCCGCCACAGCGCCCGCTCAACGTCGTCCATCGTCAAGCGACGAATTCGTGTCCTTAGCGCGAGGGCTGCGGCGGTGAATAGTTGGGCCTGCACACCGCACACGTCCCGCGCGACCTCGACGAGTTGGCTGCGGACCGCTGGGCGATTGAGGTGATGGCGGGAGAGGCGGAACGCGTGAACCTGAGGCCACGATACGGAGACCGCTCCCATAGACCCCCTGAAACGATGGGAGCGATATGAACCCGGCGCGAGGAGGCTAGTGAAAGTTTCGAACAAGGTTTAATGAGCTTGCCCAATTGAGGCTTGACCGCCATGAGTTCCTCGGTCCGCGTCGGAACGTTGGTTCCTCTCTACGCGCTCGGCGTCCTTGGCGCGCTGTTGTCGATCTGGGGCGGTTATTGGGATATTTCATGGCACGTCCTCGGAATCGTCGAGACGTTCTTCACACCGCCACACGCCGTGATGTACTCCGGCATCGCGATCGCTGGGCTCGCGTCTGTCCTTGGGCTCGGATTTAGCTGGCCCTCCACGAAGAGCGATTTTGCACGACGCCACATCGCGACCGGGTTCCTCATTGCGTTCATCGGTGTCATCTTCGAAGCGATCGCGGGTCAGTTCGACTTCTGGTGGCACGAGACATTCGGGTTCGACCCCTTCCTGTTCACGCCCTCTCACTCTCTCCTGATCCTTGGAATGGTTCTCGTGGCGGTCGGGATGGCAGTCGGCGCCGTCCGGCTCCGTGAGGCGGGTCGCTCCGGCATGGACCTGGGTGGGTTCCTCACCTCGGAGAAGGCCCTTGCCCGCCTGACGGTCATCTCGCTCGGTTCCCTCTGGCTTGCCCTGTTCGGGCTCGTATTCCTCTTGACGGACGTCGATGGGATCGCGTACACGTTCAACCTGTCGGATTCGTTCGTCGAGCAGACGCAGAACGCAGCGTCGACCGTCGCTCAAACGGGTCTGGCGCTCACCGGGACCCTCGTCCTATTGTCCGCGAAACGGATTCTCCGATGGCGGGGGTCTGGCCTCGCCGTCGCGGCGGTGACAGCCATCGTGATGGGGACCGCGAACCTCGGGTTTCGGACGTGGGCCGTATGGGCCGCTCCAGCCATCGATGGGTTTGGCTTTGATAGCCGGCCCATAGGGGTAAGCCTCGCGACGTTCCTGCCTGTATACTTCGCGTTCCTCCTTCCGATCGCGGCGTTTGACGTCCTCGTGGATGCAGACGCGGGCCGTTCCCGCTTGCTCCTAGGCGCCACCCTCGTCGGGCCCTTTGCGGGACTCCTCGATGGCTGGTATTCCTTCGCGATGTGGTCGACCCCGGGCCTCTGGGTCGCCCTGAATGGAGCGTTCATGGTGTTCGGCGGGTTCCTCGCGGGACTCCTGTCCTCGAGATTCGAGGGCGTCCTCCTGGCGCGTGTGCGAGTGATCAGGCGGACCGCGGCATAAGGCGGTCCGGTGTCCGAAGCTATGGGAGCCTTATCGGGTCCCCGCGGCGAATCCACCCGCCGTGTTCGACGACGGCGTACACGCCGACGTTCGTCTGGTTGTGTTTCGCGGCCGCGCGTAGGATCCCGCCATCCTGGGGAAGGTCCCCCTGAGGCAACGTTGTCATCACGCACCGGGAGCAGGGGACCGTGACTCGCACGCGCACCTCGTCACCGATCGCGAGCGTCCTGCCGGCCCAATTGTTCTCGACGAAGCCCTTTTCCACTCCGCTTGGCCGGACGACGATGTTTGGTCGGAACCGGCGGACCTCGAACCTTCCCTCCGGATAGATGTCACGGAGCCGGTCAATCGTCGCGGTCGTAAGGATGTGGACGGTCGCTGCGTCGAAAAACGTGCGAGGCGGCATCGCCTCGTCGGTGACCGTCTCGCGATGTGCCAAGCCTTCGATGTTCGGCCAGTATTCCTCAAGGCCCGGCTTCTCCGGGGCGGCAGACACAAAACGAACCTCGCGACCGAGGGCCTCCGACACGACGTGTCCGACCTCAGGTCGATCCGATGTGACAAACGCGCCATCTGGCAACGTGATTCGGACAGGAGGTGTACGCGCCGTTTCGGGCGGCGACAAAAACGATGCGCGGAAGTCAAACATCCGGCTCCATTTCGGCGGGTTCTTCGCGCTGACGACTTTGCCCGTCAACGGATCAAGAAGCGCATACACACGATCCCCCAGGAGACCGCATTCGGTGACCTGCGATGCATTCAGCTCCTCGCCCATCATCGACTTCACCGGATACCGCCAAAGGGACACGACTGACCCGATTGATGGACTCTCCACCGCCGCCACCCGTTCCACAGATAGTCATCGCCCCATGGCGTCCGCGCACTTAACGGTTAACAGCACGGGACGATCGGCCAGGAAAGACGCGCATCCAGTCGACCTCTCCCAAGCCTTAAGTCAAACCGTGAATTCCTCGGCGCACCTCCACGGGGGCGTTGATGGGAAAAATCGAGCGACCGAGTATTGAGAGCCTGATCATGGACTTCGCGATGTCCCTCACGCGGCGCGCGACGTGCAAGCGCGCGCAGTTTTCATGCGTGATTACGTCCGAGGACATGACGCAGATCTATGGGTTCGGGTATAACGGAACCGCCAAGGGGTTTCCACACGACGACTGCAAGGCAGACCAACCGGGCAATTGTCAGTGTGTCCATGCGGAGCAAAACGCGCTGATCAAGGTGCGTGTGAACGACCCGCGCAAAGTCGTGTTTGTGACCGGTCAGCCATGCGTAACGTGCGCGAAGCTCATCATCAACAGCGGTGCATCGAAACTGTATTACCGCTCTGCGTATCGCTCCGACGAAGGGCTCGACCTGATCAAGAAGGCGGACATCGAGATCGAGCGGGTTTAGCCGCCCCGAAACCCTTTTGGCGGAGCGGGAGGTGCGGGACGTGGCGATGAAGAACGTCGTCCGCGTGAATCCCCGCACGAAGACGCCGGAGCTGGATCGGTGTCCGAATTGCGGCCACCCGACGCTCGACCTCCGCGCGGACGGCGCGTACCAGTGCCGCACGTGCTACTACACGACGAAACCCCGCGTGGATACCTCGCTCCTCCAGTCGTGGTCCGGTTCAATCTTCAACCTCACGCGGTCCGGGCGGCCGACGAAGGACCATATGTTCGGCGGGCGGCTCACGGGCCTCGGCGGC
>CAYOUM010000071.1:0-7216 GCA_964407185.1 uncultured Methanomassiliicoccales archaeon
CGTGCCGACCGCCTCGATCTTCTTGATCATCGTCCGATGCTTTTTCAGGAGCTCCTGTCCGACCCCCGAATCGCGATGGTCAATGAACCCCTCGCTGAGAACCGCCCGTAGGCCCATCTCCTTGACCGCCTGGGCCGCCTGGTCCATGTGGAAGTACATGTCGTTGAAGCACGTCGTTCCGCCCCGGATCATCTCGAGGCACGCGAGCTTCGTTCCCCAGTACACGTCCTCCGGTTCCATCTTTGCCTCGCGCGGCCAGATCGCCTTCTCCAGCCAGTCCTGGAGGCGCATGTCATCCGCGTAGCTCCGGAGGAGCGCCATCGCGGCGTGCGTGTGCGTGTTCACGAACCCGGGGACCGCGGCCTTCCCTCGGCCATCGAGGACCGTGTCCGCTTCCACCTTTCGGCCGATCTCGACGATCCGATTGTCCTCAATGTAGATGGATGTCGTCTCGCGCTCGAGCTGGACGTCCTTGATCAAAATGCTCACGCGATCGCCTCGAGAGCCCGGACGACGACGTCCCTCAATGCGGTTGCGTTGCGTTCCTGCATCTTCCGAATCGCCTCGAAGGTGAGGGGCCGGTCCACGATTCCGTTGCAGAAGTTATCGACGGAGCACAGGGACGCATATCGCAGTCCGAGCTCGGACGCGAGCGTCGCCTCCGAGGCCATCGTCATCCCGAGGATATCGCCTATCTTCCGGAAGTGTGCGATTTCCGCCCGCGTTTCGAGGCGCGGCCCGCTCGTCTGCACATAGATCCCGCGGGGGCGCACCGCCACGCTCGCTTCTTTTGCGGCCGCAACGAGAGCCATCCGCAGATTCTCGTCGAGCGACGGCGTCACGTGGCGCACGTCATCATCGTAGATCGTCGGGATGTTCCAGAATGCCACAAAGTCGTGCGGCACGACGAACGTCCCCGGGCGGATCGACTGTTTGAGCGATCCGGTGGACGAGGTCGCGATGACCCTGGTAGCGCCAAGTTCTTTCAGGGCCCAGAGGTTCGCGCGGTGATTGATCCTGTGTGGGGGAATCCGGTGGCTGGAACCGTGGCGGGGAAGGAGCGCGATAGTGAGACGGCGAAACCTTCCGAGCCGCGGCGTTTCCGCCGGCGGGCCATATGGCGTCTCGACGCGCACGTGTCGTTCGTCCTTCAGCAAGGACACCTCACGAAGACCGGAGCCTGCGATGAGTCCGAGCACGTTTTGCCCCATTTCAGCCGCGCAAGAGGGGGTTCTTGGATAAACCTTCCGCGCGCATGCATCACTCGTGCCGATGCAGTTCTCGAGCGGAAAGGTTCACGGGGGAAAACCGAGCGCTCCCGGACCGATTTTATTCGTGAATTTCAGACCTGATTCTTGAGGGCTCAGATATAAACCCCGCAGGGCGGGCTATTGACCGGTCAGCCGGATTCGAACGTCTGCCCGGGATGGCCAAGTCGATGGCTGGTAGAGACGACGACCTATTTCGCTCCCTCTTGTTCGGATGGCGGAAGGAGCTCGAAGACGGTCAGTCGTACATCGTCAAAGAGAAGAAACCGGAGCGCGGTCTCGACCTCCTTACCCGCCTAATGCGACAGGGATACCGGGCCCTCCTGATCACGCGACAGCACCCGAACCACGTCCGGAAGCTCTACGAGGGCACCGATGTCCGCACGATCTGGCTGTCGACGACGCTCGGGAAGGACTACAATGATCCACACAATCTCAGCGCACTGACGAACGTGATTGTCAGCCACATCGCGGGCGGCGGGAAGTCCGCGATCCTCCTCGACGGGCTCGAATATCTGATGATTAACAACGAACCGTCCCGAGTGATCAAGTTCCTCGAATACATCAACGAGGTCGTCGCGCAGACGGCCGCGGTCCTCCTCATCAGCGTCGATGACCGCGCGTTCGAGCCCCGCCAGATGGCCCTTCTCGAGCGGCACGCGGTCGTCCTCGAGCGGGCCTGAAGTCCTTAAAAAGCATCCGCCCCATCGGTGGATCGTGTTCGAGATTCTCCATCGAAGCGCGATGGGCCGAATCGGGAGATGGACGGTCGACGGGTTCGTCCTGACCACGCCCACGATTGCGTTCGTCGACACGGATCGTTTCCCGGCGCCCCCGTGGTGCGAGGCGGTTGTGACCCGCAAGGACCCGCCCCCGGGCAAGTTCGCCTTCGCGCTTGCGGGGAGCTTCTTCGAGCCCTCGGAACCGACGGGCGGAATCCCGCTGCCGCCGCGTTCCGGGCTCCCGCCAGGCGCGGCTTCTGTTGAGATCCCGCGAGAGTCGATCCGTGGGCCGATTGCGATCGCTTCGTCCGTCGATCAGGTCGACCCAGAGGCGCCGATCGAAGCGGTCATCATCGAAGGAGGGCCGGTGTTCCTCGAGCACCCAAAGGAGTTCGTGAGGACCGTCGTTGCGTTTCGGGAGTCGTTTGGCCCATCGCGCCTACTTTTCGTCCCGGGTCTCGCCGCTCCGGAGGTCCTCGCGGTCGCGGTGTACGCAGGCCTCGACATCCTCGATTCTTCACGCGTCGCGATGGAGACCGCCCTGGGCCTGTACGAGACCGCGGACGGCGCCCTCCCCAGGGCGTCCCTGGAGGAGCTCCCCTGTCGATGTCCATCGTGCGAGAAGGGGGGCGCGCTCCTCGAGCACAACTACCACGTTCTCTCGCAGGAGCTCGCGACAATCCGCGTCGCGATTCGCCAGGGCGCACTGCGGGAACTCGCGGAGCGGAGGGCTGTGAACAACGCATGGTCCACCGCGGTGTTGAGGGAGTTCGATCTCCGTCACTACGACTTTCAGGAGCCGAACTTTCCGGTTTCCGATGGGACGGTACGGGCGTACAGCGCGCAATCCCTCACGCGGCCCGATGTCGTGAGGTTCCGGCGGTTCGTAGCGTCCGGATACGAGAAGCCACCGTCGGCGAGGATTCTGCTCCTCCTCCCGTGCTCCGCGAGGAAACCATACGCGGAATCGAACACGCACCGTCGATTCCGGCGGGCAGTGGAGGCGTGTGGCAATCCGAATGCAGTCCATGAAGTCGTTGTCACGTCGCCGCTCGGGCTCGTACCGAGGGAGCTAGAGCGGGCCTACCCCGCCGCACACTACGACATCCCTGTGACGGGGGACTGGAGTCGCGATGAGATTGCGATGCTCGAGGATTCGCTTGTCTCGTTCATCGCGCGAAACCCATACGAGGCGGTCGTCGCCCATGTGGCGACCGAAGCCCCGTTCATTGCCGGGGCGATCCCGGATGCCGTGTTCACCGCCGGTGAGCGGCCCGCATCGGACGAATCGCTGACGCGGCTCACGGAGGCCCTCTGGAAACTCACGGATGGCACGCCCCGGGTCGGCACGACAACACGGCGGCTAGAAGATGTGTCCTCCCTCGCGCGGTTCCAATTCGGCCCCGCCAGTACGGCGCTCATGGAGGGAACGACGTTGCGAGGCCGATGGCCCCTCGTCCGTCTGATGCACGGCGGAACGCAGCTCGGTGCCGTCTCCGAGCGGGGACTCATCGCGGTGAGCCTTGCGGGCGGGGAGATCCTCCAGCGGCGCAACGCGTTCTGTGTCGAGATCGAAGACTTCGAGCCGAGGGGCAACATCTTCGCGGTGGGCGTCGTCCACGCGTCGCCGGAAATCCGCGTGGGTTCCGACGTTGCGGTTGTTCATGGCGCCGAAGTACGGGCGGTTGGCGTCGCGCGGATGAACGCGCGGGAGCTGGTCGACCTGGAGCGCGGTGAGGCCGTCCGCGTGCGTCACCGTGCGCGCGGGCTAAACGCCTAAGGCCCGCCTATCCATCCCGAGTCGGAGATCGGACTTGCCCTCGTCATCCTCGGCGCCCTCAGCGGGATCGTTGCCGATCACGCCCTTGAACGGTTCACCAGGACCCGAGCACTTTCGGTCCCCCAAGGGAACACTTTCGGCCACCTCCCCCCGTCGCAGGACTATAACCCGCTGGGCGCTGCGTGTGTCCGATGATTGACGCGGAGACGGCGATTCTGTTCCACAATGCGAGCACGGGCGACGCGTGCAGTTGGGAAGAAGTCTACGCGAGCTTCGGATGCTCGATGGACTCTGACGCCGAGGACGAGGACGAACCTGGGTAACGCTCGCATCCCATCCCAATCGGATCGGCGAGGGCGCACGGCTTCCCCGTCCTCGTCGACCGCATCTTTTTCGATAGGGTTAAAGTGGCCCGACGGCACATGTGGCCCGCGTGGCACAGCGCTCCAGCCTGGGACACAGTTCCCCGCCAAGTAGTCCCCGGGATCAGGGCGGCCTCGAAGAATGGCTGCCAGCCTGGGTCCCCCAGCCCGAAAGGCGGCACCAACGATATCCGACCTGGGCTAGATAGAGTGGGCGGGCATGCGGCGGGCGGGAGTCGAACCCGCGCCTGGGGCTTGGAAGGCCCCGGTCCTAGCCGCTAGACTACCGCCGCCCGGCGCGCTCCATTTCCATGGGCCATGATAAGGCTGCCGACCTTCCCGGAAGCCGGTTCATACGCCCTAGGAGGCCGGGCAGACGCATATGTCGTAGAAAGCGTCGAGTCCCCCTTACCTTCGGTGCACAGGATACAAGCCTTCGGTTCTGGAACAGACCAAGTGGCGACCATCAGGCCACCCCAGTCTGCAACTCCACTCCGCTCGGCTTCTCCCGTGCGCCTCCCCCTTCTCGGGGGAGATCGTAGAGGGGACTCACGACATCATCGCGGAGGGCACCGGGCTGGAACCGTACAGCCCTTGCCAAGGCCTCATTCGAGGCGATGGCGGTCTTCAGGATGTTCAGGCCTGCGTTGATCTGTCGATCCATCTCCCAGTCGCATATCAAGCAGACGAACTCCCTGCCCACCCTATCTCGGCGCCGGGCGCCACACGCGGGGCAGGTCTTACTCGTCCATGCGGGATTGACCTTTATGATCGGCACGCCCTCGAGGGCGGCCTTGTACTCGATCTGGTGGTGGATTTCGTGACGAGGCCAGGACGACAGGCGGCGGTTCATACGACGCGACCATCCGCCCGCGCCGTGGAGGGTGAGGGCCTCGAGGACGATGGCGGCCCTTTGCTCCTTCGCCGAGGTCACGAGCGACTTCGAAACCCTGTGGAGCCGCTGGCGAATCCGATTCCCCTCTCTCCATCCCTCCCTTCGGATGAGCCGCCGTGTGACCCGCAGGTCATGCGCTTTCTTCTTCGCGAGATGCCGTCGGCGTCGGAAATGGGTCGCCTGCACCTGACGGACGCCCCCGAGGGGGACGGCGATCGGGCGCGCTTCTTTTTCGGAGGCGACGACGCCGTCAAGGTAGTCCTCGTTCGTGTCCAGGGCGATCGCGCAAGTAGGCTCGTAGACGTTCGGCGCTTCCTTTCGTACGACGAGGATGATCCTTTCCGGGACGACTGTCAGGGACCCGAGGCACCAGGACGGGTCGCTCAGGAACGAGCGGTGCCAGTCGGAGAGGGGCAGATGCAGCTGCACGCCCTCCGTCCCGCGGATCGGGATCCGGATGCGACCCGTCTCCCGATCGAGCCGGTAGGACTGATTCTCCGCTCTCAAGAAGAGCCGCCGGACATACGGGACGTTCGTCTCCCTCCCTCGCCGGGCTCGTCTCCGGTAGGCCTTCAGCACGCCTAACGCGACCTCGAAGGCGCTCGGAATGTACTGCTTGTACACATCGTGCTCAGCGGAGAGGGTCCGATACGCCGCCCTCGTAAGTCGGAAGCGGGAGCGAATGTCCTCGCGGAGCGCGATCCGGATGGATTTGTTCACGATGAGCCGGAACTCGCCCAGCAAGACGAGGAGCTGTGTGGGCAGTCCCTCCACGGGGAACATGAGGCTGCGGACGCACGACGCGCCCATCGACGTTCTCCTGAGCTGTGGCGGGGATGAAGGTTTCCTCGGGGGTACAGTGAAAGTGCCTATTCCCTGACCGCCGAGCGCGCGGGAAGTCTCGTTGTGGGAAGATATTTCCCACGCGGGTGCCTAGGCCACCGCGATGGGCTGGGGGAAGCTGTACAGTGCGGAGGCCGCCTTCTGTGCGGGAGGGCTCGCCTTCATCGGCCTCGCCTTCGTGTCGGATCTCTCGCAGCACCTCGCACGAATTGCAGTTGATCCGGTGCATGCCCACTTCGGCGGCGACTTTTTCATCCGCGTGAACATTCCCGCCATGGGCGTCGCGTTCCTTGCCTTTGGGCTTGGAATGCATATCCTCGAGCACCATCGGAACCGCGTCCACCTCGTGGCCTTCATGGCGGGTCTCCTCATCCTCGTCGACGGGGTCACGCATCTCTTCGCAGTCAGCGATCACCTGAGCGCGCCCTTGCAGGTCGTGTTCTTCGGAGTCGTCGCACCCCTCCAGATCGCGGGCGGGCTTTTGCTCGCGTTCTTGCCCCGATCGTGGGACCGCTATTGGATCGCGCTCACCGTCCTCCTCATCGTGATCTATGGCGTAAGTCGGCGATTAGCAATCCCGGGGCTCTGGAATCTGGAGCCCGTCGAACCTCTGGGGATTTTTTCGAAGGGGATCGAGGTCTTGGCGCTCTTCCCTCTCCTCTCGCTCGTGCGAAGTGGAAAAGGTGCTCACGCCACGCCGCCCGTGGTCACGAAAGCGGTAGAGCCTTAATACCACGCGCAGCTTCGGCGCATGGACCCGTGGCCTAGTCCGGATAAGGCACCGGCTTTCTAAGCCGAGGATCGTGGGTTCGAATCCCACCGGGTCCGCTCACGCGCGGACACGCACAGGGGGAAGGCATTCGTCACCCCCACGGAACCTACATGAACACACGGTATACGCGGGGCGCAAGAGAACCCGCCTGATCGGGCAGTTCGTTCACAAGGCGTCGGCCTGGTTCAGACAGGCTTGTCGAACGCGGCCGATGCCGAAAGGAACCTTATCGAACCTCGACAGGATCCCTTTCAATTTTTCAACGAACCCAGCAATGCCGTTGTCCCGAACTCAGTAGACACGGGTCCCCTCTCGGGGAAAGGAATCCAACGCCTTGGACGCGGAAGAGAGGCTCGGCGAGCCGGACATCGGGCTCCTCCGGTTGCATGGCCTTCGCCTTCTCGAGGAAGGCGAGGAAGTGGGGGTGTTCGTCGAGCTCGTTGTGCTCCCTACGGCCGGGGACCAAGACCTCGATCATGTAGTCCTGAATGCCTTCCCGCATGTGGTCATCAAAGATCCGACTCAATGATGCACCGAGGAATTTCCCCTGGGACTTGAACTCCCGCCCCATCGG
>CAYOUM010000072.1:0-387 GCA_964407185.1 uncultured Methanomassiliicoccales archaeon
GAGGTTTCCCCCGGAATCGTTCGCGAGCGACGGACCGCCCTCGCGCGCCGCGCTCGTCGTCACGCGAACGTTCGGAGCGAAACGCTGCTGGAGCGGGCTGGGAACCGAAGCACCGATCGGCGACGCCACGCCTTCTGCGACGACCTCTGCGGGCCAAGGACCCTCCCTTTCGAAGGAGAGTGTCTCCCGAGGCAACGCAACCGCGCGGTCTCCGATTCGACTCAGCAACGCGGACTGACTCGAAGGCTCCGGCGATTCCCGCTGAAGGAAAGCGGGGATGGCATCCGGGGCGTCCACCCCGCGATGAGCCTCCGACGGAATCCCCGCGGCCGCCCATGCCGGCCCAGCCAGCACTGCGCCAATGACAGCGAACACCAAAACGACGGC
>CAYOUM010000072.1:397-7064 GCA_964407185.1 uncultured Methanomassiliicoccales archaeon
CGACGGCGCCACCGCATGGCCTGGAAGAACGTCCCTGCGTCATGTCCCTCTCGCCAAACGGAGACGACCCACTATGTGCTTATGCCAGAAGGGGGGATGACCGTATTTAATCTATCCAACACGGCGGGAGCGGTTCGTGTCGGTCGAAACGAAGCACAAGATCCGGGTGTACGCGACGCACTTCGAGCAGTGCGATCCGAAGCGCTGCACGACGCGCAAGCTCGAGCGGTTCGGTCTCGTGACGGCCGTCCCGCGCCGAGGACGTCTGCCGCCCGGATGCATCGTCCTCCATCCGGAGGGTGACCACGTGCTTGCTTCGGAGGACCGGGGGCGCGCGGAGAAGTCTGGACTCGCGGTCGTCGATAGCTCATGGCGGCAAGGCAGCGTGCCGCGCATTCCATCCCGTCCCTCGCGGGCCCTCCCATTCCTCCTCGCCGCGAACCCGGTGAACTACGGCAGACCGTTCCTCCTATCGAGCGTAGAGGCGCTCGCCGCGGCCCTGGTCATCCTGCGCCATCGAGACGAGGCCGAGCTTCTTCTTTCCAAATTCGCCTGGGGATCCCAGTTCCTCATCCTTAATGGCGAGCCCCTGGAAGCGTACGCCGCGGCAAGGACGAGAGCAGAGGTGCTCACCGCACAATCCGAGTTCATTTGAAGTCGGGAGGCAGTAGGTTCGGGATTCCGTCCTTGATCTCGTACCGGTGGTTGCAGTTCTTGCAGTAGAGAACACCCTCGAGAATCTCGTCCTTCTCGACGGAAATCGTCAGCTCAAGGTCGCCCTTGCACACGGGGCAACACAGTATCTCCATGAGGTCTCGTCTCATCGCGGCACCGCCGCATGGCGAAGTTTTCTCATAAAGGTTCGCGGATGAACGGCGGGTTCGAATCGTGTGCCAAAAGGCTCTTCCCCGGGGCACAGGTACGAATCGTCCCGGGCTCTCCCTAGGGAGAACCGGACGTAATCATAAATAGAGGCCCCGCTTAGGCGGGCATTCGACCGCGGGTGAAATCGTGGCAGTCGCGGAGAGCTGGTGGAAGAAGAACATCCCCGTAGTCGTCGCACTTCTCCTCATTTTCGGTCTCGCCCTCTTTCTGCGCGTCTACTTCGTCTATGGCCTCGCGGTGCCGGACCGCCTCGTCTCCGGCGGATCGGATTCATTCTACTACCACCGCATCCTGGAGTACGCGTTTCTCAACGGCGAGCAGCTCACGGACGACTGCTTGCTCAACTATCCGATGTGCCTGACGAACCCGCGCCCTCCGTTGTTCGCGTGGTGGTCTCTCCTCTCAGGGTACGCCATCTCCCCGCTCTTCGCGACGCCGTGGGACGCGATCACGTATTCCTTCATCCTGTCTACCGCAATCTTCGGCGCACTCACGATCTTCCCGACCTACGCGCTCGTAAAGGAGGCGTTCAATCGGCGCGCGGGGCTCGTTGCCGCATTCCTGCTCGCGGTGTCTCCTGCGCACCTGCAGCGGTCGATGGCGAGCAACGCGGACCACGACTCCTTCGCGCTATTCTTTGTCGTCACGGGGTTCTTCTTCTTTCTTCGCGCACTCCAATCGCTGAACGAGAAGCGATGGGTCGAGAACTGGACTCGACCTGCGGCCCTTCGGGCGGGCGTCGCCCTGTTCTTCCGTGAAAACCGTGCGACGGTCCTCTACAGCCTCCTTGCGGCGATGGCGATGGCCACCATCGCGCTCACCTGGCAGGGCTGGGCATACGCTCCCATCATTCTCCTTGTGTACTTCGTCTTCCAGCTCTTCGTCCACCGGATCCGGAACCAGGACCCACTGGGCATCACAATCGCCTTTGCGATTACGATGGGGGTCGCCCTGCTTGTCGCGGCTCCGTGGTACGTCCTGCTAAACCAGGTGAAGGTGTGGTTCGACGTCCCCGCATACTTGTTCGGCGCCGCGCTACTCCTCGGAATCGTCTTCACGGTGACGCGGGACTATCCATGGGCCCTCGTGATCCCAACGACGCTTGGGGTCGCGAGCATAGTCCTCGGCATCGGGATCGTCGTGAACCCCGGCGTGGCGAACGCGTTCGTGAGCGGTGCCGGATATTTCGTCCCGACGAAACTCTACGAGACAATCGCGGAGGCCCAAGCGCCCGTCCTGAGCCAGGTCATCCTTGCCTTCGGCTGGGGCACGTACTTCCTGAGCTGGGCGGGCGTCGGGTACCTCCTGTGGCAATTCGTCACAGGTCGGCGGATGCAGACCGCGTACCTGTTCTTTGTCATCTGGAGCGTCGCCGCGATCATCATGGCGCAGGCCGCCGGACGGTTCATTTTCAATGCGTCCCCCGCGTTCGCCGCGACCGCGGGCTTTGCAATCTCCCTCATCATTGGGCGGCTCGACTTTGACGGGCTGAAGCGGACATACGCGAGCCTGTCCGCGGGCGGCCGGATCGCCGCCTTTCGCAAGACCGTGAAGCCCCGCCATGTCCTCGCGGTGCTCGCCCTCGCCGTTCTCCTCTTCCTCCCGAATGTGTGGTACGGAGTCGACGCGGCGATTCCGATTGAGAACAAGCTCCCCTACGACCGCTCAATCTACGAATACACACCTGGACCCCTGCGACCACCGAATTACGAGGCCGTCGCCGCGACCGGACGACCGTTCTATCTCGGCGCCTTTGGGTTCAACCTCCCGCAACCGGACGAGTACTTCCCCGCCGCGTGGAAGTGGTTGTCTGAGGAGGATGCGGACCTCCTGCCCTTGGAGCGCCCGGCCTTCCTCAGCTGGTGGGACTACGGGTTTGAGGCCGTCGACGCGGGAAAGCACCCGACCGTCGCGGACAACTTCCAGGACGGATATCACCTGGCGGGCAACGTCATCTCCGCACAGAGTGAGAATGAGGTGATTGCGCTCCTGACGCTTCGTCTCGTCGAAGGCGATTTCTACGCCCACGGCCGCTCCTTCAGCCCCTCCGTTCGAGCCGTTCTCACAGGTTTCGGAATGGATGTGGCCGCGCTCGAAGCGACGTACCGCAATCCCGCCTCAAGGATCCCCACGATTAGAGGGGATCCGGAACGATACGGGTACTACGATGACCAGATGCAGGCGCAGAACGCTCTGTACATTTACGCCGGAGACCTCCTCACCTCAACGCTGAACACGGACGAACAGGCGGATATGTACCACGCGATCCGGGGCGCGACGGGGAAGAGCATCCGTTACTTCGCGGTCGACGCGCGGCTGTTCCCAACGCGCGCGGAAAACACTGGCATTTTCTACGCGCCGATCAAGCTCTCTGACCATCGGGTCATCGAGCTCCCAGACGGACGCGTCCTTCCGCCCGACTTTTTCCGGATCTACGTTCGCGTCGGGGGTCAGCTCGTCCCGATCGAGGAGGTCGGCGAGTTCGAGCAGCCGGAAGGCGGAGGCCAGATCGCATACCAGGCCATGTTCTACCGCAGCTTCTTTTACCGAGTGTACATCGGATTCCGGCCCACGGAGGCAGGAGCCTCCGAGGACGACGGAATCCCAGGCATTTCTGGAAAAACGGCGGCGGGCATGCAGCCGCTGCCCGGCTGGGGTCTCTCCCATTGGAGGACCGCCTATCAAACCGCGTACTACAACCCGTACACGGACACACAGAACCACTCGACCGAATGGCGTGCGATGAACTACTTTGACGCCCTGAAGCTCAAGGAAGAGATCGATGCGGGACGCACCGTCGGCGCCGTCGACCTATCCGCGGCGGCCGTCGTAGGAAACGGCATCGTGTTCGCGAAGTACTACGACGGGGCATACGTGAACGGGACGATAAAAGTCGAGGGAAAGGTCCCCGTACAAGGGGTTCGGGTGACCGTCCACGACGAGCTCGGTGTCCCCCACGATGAGGCGATTACGGATGCAGACGGACGGTTCTCCGTGCTTGTCCCCTTCGGCCAGGTAAAACTCATTGTGACCTCCGGCAGCGTCGACCTCCGGACGCGCGTTGGGGCGAACGAGATCGAGACCATCACTCTCACCGTGTCCGATGCCGCCGCGATGCGGGAGAACGTCGACTCAGACGGTGACGGCACGCTCGATTGGCTCATCACCCGCAACGTCGCGCTCCCCGGCAGCACGGTTTCGGGTCGGGTGTTTCTCGATGTCGATGAAAACGGCGTGTTCGATGATGGAGTCGACGAGCTTCTTCCAGGGACGACCGTCAATTTCGAGAACGCTCAGCTCGGGACCCGCAGCACGACGGTGACAGACCCTGCCGGACGGTACGTGATTCCCAACGTCCCCGAGGGGGCCGCGCGGGTGAACGTCACCGCCCAGGGTCGAACCATCGCGCTCGGAGACCAGGAGGTCCCACCCCAGGACGCGGATCGGGACCTTGTCGTCCCAGCCCTTCGCATCTCCGGCCGTGCCGAGGATTCTAGCGGCAATGGGGTTCCGGGCGCGACGATCTTCGTCCGGGACGAGACGAACCGGACGACCATGCAGTTCGCGGCAGATCCATTCGGAGACTACATCGCTCGCGGCTTAATTCGCGGACCGTACGAAGTCCACGCAACGTCGGGCGACCTCCTGTCCCTCCCGGAGCAAACGAACCTGAGCGCAGGCATCTCGGCATCAGGCGTCGACTTGACCTTGTTTCCCTCGGGGAACCTGACGGGCACCACGTTTGTTGGAGGAAACGTGCAGCCGTTCGCGACGCTAAGCTTTACGCTCCTCTCCGACCGGTCCGTGACGCGAAGCGCCACTTCGGATTCGAGCGGTCGTTACACCGTGCGCCTCCCTGCGGGGGAGTGGTCCGTCACAGGCCGCCACTACCGAGGCGGACGGCTCTTCGCGATCCTCGGGACGATCGATGTTGCCCGTGGTCAGAACTCGGCGTTCACTGCCGCGTTCGTGGACGCGGTGGAGGTGCGAGGCCTCGTGTCCATTGGGACACCCGCGAACGTCTCGAGAGCCACCCCCGTCGCGTTCCGATCCGCGGATCGGTCTCTCTATCTCACCGTCGCCAGCGTCGGCGGGCAGTATCTCGCGTATCTTCCCCGGGGCACATACGATGTTCAGGCCGTCGAAGAGGAGTTCGCTTTCCTCGAACGGAGGACGTTCCAGGCATCGACAGTCCTGAATCTAGGGCTCGTCCCACGCAGCGCGTACACGGGCACGGCCTACCGCGACCTCGATCACAATGGCGCGGCGAATCCCGGCGAAGGCATCTCCGGCGTCCGGATATCGATCACGGACCCGCAAGGCCGGGTCCTCACAGTGTTTTCCGAGATCACGGGACGATTCGGGGCGCCCCTCGATCCAAACACGACGTACAGCGCGTCCGTCAAGGCGAGCGGGTTCGAGACGATTTTCCGCGGCCCGGCCCGTCCGGAGAACCTGGGATTCGCCGGGGACGTCCCCCTCATCGCATCGAATGTCACGCTGTCCGGCACTCTCCTCATGGCGGGAGCTCCCGTGGCCGGCGCCTCCATCGGGATCCAGTTTCTCGCTCAGGGTAAGGGCGCGCTGAGAACAGAGACGGTCGCAGACGCAAACGGCCGCTACACGATCTCCCTCGCACCCGGGGAATATGAACTTCTCGTGGACGAGAATGTCACAGTTGGCTCAGAGGCCGTCCGGTGGCAGAACGCCGCGGTGGACAGGGTCACGACGGAGGTTGCCGTGTCCGCCGTGTTTGATATTCATGTCGTGCAGCGGGCGAGGGTCCGTGGCAACGTAACGCTCGCCGGACAACCCGTCGACGCATCCGTCACGTTCGAGGGGCCGGATCGCGTCGTCGAGCCCGTGACCTCGGGCTCCTTCCAGACGTACCTATCCGTCGGGAGTTATTCCGTCCACGCGAGCACGAGCCGCGACGGGAACCCCTACCTGTTTCTCTCAAGTCTGGTCCTCGGCGGCGCCGTCGATCTTGCAATTCCCTTGCAACGAGCGACCGCCGTGACGGGTCGGTTGACGGTTGCTGGCCAAGGCGTTTCCGACGGCGTTGCTGTCACGTGGGAGCGATTGCAAGGTGGCGTTGTCCGGACCACGACGGATGCCACAGGGAGGTATGAGGCCGAGCTTGCGGCCGGCGATTACACGGCCTCCGTCGACCACCCGACGACGATGCCCGTTGCCGGAGTCCCCCGATACGTTCGACTCACGTTTTCGGGCCCCTTGACGGTCCCCCCAAACGCCACGTCCGCGACGTTCGACATCAGTACCACGGCGAACTTGGATAACGCCACGGTGAGCGGGCGCGTCACACATGGCGGTTTGGGAAGGGCTGCGACCCTCGTGTTCACGCAGCGAACCCCGAGTGGAATCAACACGACAACCGTCGCCGCCACGGATGGCGGTTTTTCCGTGGGCCTTCAGCCTGGGACCTACGACCTATACGTCCTCGCGGCCGCCGGCGATCTCGCGTTTCTGGGCACCGTCACGATTCCACCCGGGCAGGGCACCCAGATCAGCCCCGTGCTCATCCCAGCGTATGCCGTGAGTGGCGTGACTTCTTTCCGGAGCAATGTACGAATCTCCGCGGATGTTACGTTCACAGCGACCGCGAGCGCGCGAACGGGGTCCGATGCGACCGGCCTGTACAGGATTCTCCTGCCACCGGGATCTTATTCCGTTACCGCCGTGACGACCGTACCGGAGAGGGGGAGTCCGGTCCGCTATTCGGCGTTGACGACCTTCGAATTGACCGCGATGACGGACCCCT
>CAYOUM010000073.1:0-4190 GCA_964407185.1 uncultured Methanomassiliicoccales archaeon
GGGACGACGAACATTCCCCTCTGCGTCGGTTGGAACTTCGTTGGGTTCCCGAGTTTCGCGTCCATGACCGTGGACGAAGTCCTCGCGGCCACGGGTGCGAGCACGGTTCTTGAGTTCAGCGTCGCCGCCGCACCTGGACAGACCCGCGTGATGGCCGGGACGGACCCGCTCCAGGCCGGTCGTGCCTATTGGATCCGGACTGCGGTCGCGACGACGTGGTCGGTCCCGAGCGGATGAGGCGCTAGCCTTCCGTGATTTCGAATAACTCGGCTTCCGGCAGGCGGAAGTACAAGAGAGACTGCGCGACCTCGGCTTCTTTCGACATCTCCTGATCGATCCGATCCCGCCAGCCAGGGCGCAAGGTGACGTGCAAGACGCTTCCGTCCTTCGTGAACACGACCTCCGGATTGTCGCCTTCTTCCACCCGAATGTTCCCCTTGCCCATCGTGCACCCGCTCGAGAACTGGACGCCGTCGACGACGCACAGCATCGGCGGTTCCGGCCTAGTCCGCACCGTGGCCGTGAGGCCCTTGTGGTGCCCAAACCGACGCTTTCCGATTTCCCCCATGCGGAGGCCCAAGGTCACGTACACGCCGAGATGCCCGTGGAATGCCCGGAGGACCTCCAGTTGCGGCGGCAGATCCATCGCGGCAGGCAAAACCCGCCCTGCGGTATAGTGTTGACGTCCTCTCGCCTCGCCGCAAGCACGCCCCGGCAACCCCAAATATGCCGGTGCGGCTGAGGGAGTGGACTCGTGGTCAGCCCGATCGACATCCTTCTCCAACTTCCCCTCGCCTCGGCGATCGTCTGGTTTGCGAACGCGGCGTGGCCTTGGGCGCGTGGCCTCCGCATGGCCCCGGAGAAGGCGTTCGTCTCCATGTGCCTCTTCATTGGCCTCTGGAGTCTTCTCGACTGGGTGTTCCTCCACGCACCCGATCTCGGGACGGCCGTCCTCGTGGCGAAGTTCCGAATCTCGATGATCACACTCGCTTCCCTCGCCCTCTTCTACTTCGGTCGCTGGCTCACCCACCCTCGCGGACTCGTTGACGTCCTCGCGATCCTGCCCGTTCTCGGCTCCCTCGCAATCTCGTGGACCGTCCTCATGAGAGGCGCCGTGCAGGAGGCGTGGGGCCCGAGCCCGGTTCGAGATCCAGTGTGGTCTGCGGTGTGGACAACCCAAGTCGCTGCATACGCGGTCCTCTCGTTCTACTACCTCGCTCAGACCCTCCGGAGGGCCACGTTCTCGGGCGGCACGACGCGGACGAAGCTCGTTGCGATTTTCCTCGCACTCGTGATCGGGGCGGTGAGTTGGATTGCGACGAGCGCGTATGTCACCCTCACACAGGCCGCAACCTTCCCGGCATATTCGGCGCTCGTCCTCGTCCCAGGTCTGCTGCTTCTGGTCCTCCTCGCACCGGAGTCCACCGAACGCCTCCTCCGCGCGTTCCGCCGAATGATCGTTGGGCCGGCCCGGCCGTTCGCTGCGATTTGGTACCACAATTCCGGACAGCCACTCGCCCAGGTCCTGATGCCCGGAGAAAGGCCGCTGGACGCCTCGATCCTCGTGGACCTGACCCGGGCGGTGGACCACGTCCTATCGACGGGTCTCCCGTCGCACGCAGGATCCCTCCGGGGGATGACCGTCGGCGAGTATCGCCTCCTGTTGGAGCGGGGACGGTACCTGACCCTCGTCACCCTCCTCCGCGGACGGCCATCGGAAGCGCTTCGATCCGAGCTTCGACTCGCGGTCCGGGACTTTGAGGCAATCCACGGGGAGCGCCTTGAAACCTGGGAGTCCGCCGCCCAGATCGCGGAACGGGCCGTCGCGGCGCTCGACGAAGTGTTGAACCCGAGCCTGCTTTAAGGTGCGCCTACGTCGCGACGACCGTCCGTGGTAACCGAACGTCAGGAGTCGCCAAGGAGGGCCCGCACGACCGGGTCCGATTCTTCGATCGCCTTGATCTTGCGGTCGAACATGTGAATCCGGACAATCGCCCGCATCACGAGATAGCTTCCGAGGATGACGAGGACGGCGCACACGGCCAGCAAGGGAGCGATTAGGTAGAGAACCTCGAACAATTCGTACAGGGCGGACGTCGCGACGAGGAAGCTTACCACGCTGAGCGGGAGGGCGAGGAGGGCAATCCCGGTGCGTAGCGCGGAGAGGGACGTCCGTTTCTCCGAGAGGAGGAGTTGGATCTCGTTGAGCCGAAGGCTCTCCTGGGAATTCCGGATCACGACCTCGTCAAGGGCCACGCTATCCATCCCATCCCGAGGGCCTCCGGATGCGAGAGGAGCGTAATAAGCGTAGCGAGCGTCCGCGCAGTTTCAGCGAAGTCCCTCAGGCATCGTAGTTTCGGCCATCCCTCCGGGAAGCTCTCATAGCCATGGGTCCCCTGATTTCCCCGGTGAGCGGAAAATGGAGACGCTTTCGCCGGAGCGGAGCGTGCGGGATGGGCGCGAGCCCGAGGGCGAGCTCTGTTCGGAGTGCGGGGAGCGGGCCGTTCGCCGGGGCGGATGCGGAGCGTGCACCGCGTGCGGATCCTCGCCGTGCGAGTAGCTTCCGGCTCCAGTGGAAATCCACTCGGACAGCTCCCCTCCATGGAATCCGCCGATTCTCCACTCGACACGAAATCCCGCGGGGGCGTGTTATGTAGGCCATGATCGGTGCGGACGCGCCCGGGCCCGATGACGTTCGGGCGGGCAAGGGGAGGACCCAGGTGCTCGCGGAGTACTCGCAGGAGGAACTCATCGCGAAGTGGGAGGAGTTCTTTGCGGAGATGGGGTATGAGTCCGCAATCATCGGCCTCGCAGACCGGTACCCGGAGTCGCGGAGCTTGAAGGTCCGGTTTGACGACCTCAACCGCTTCGACACGGACATGTCGATTCACTTCCTCCGCCACCCGCTGAACGTCCTCGCGGCGGGCGAGGAGGCGATCCGCCGGATTGTGCCGCCGATGGAGGAAGCCGTCGAGATCCACCTGCGAATCCTCGGGCTGCCCCGTGACTCCCGCGTGCAGATCCGAGACCTGCGGGCGAAGCACCTCGGCCGGTCGATTGCCGTCGAGGGGCTCGTGCGGAAGGCGACGGAGGTCCGGCCGATGGTTGTCGACGCATTGTTTCAGTGCCTCCGGTGCGGGACGGTGATCAAGGAGCCACAGGAGGGACAGGCGTTCCGGGAGCCGCTCGAGTGCTACGAGGACCAAGGCGGCTGCGGGAAGTCCGCGAGCTCGACGAAGTTCAAGCTCCTCAGCGAGGCGTCACGATTCCTCGACACGCAGAAGATTGAGATCCAGGAGGCGCCCGAGGGCCTCCGTGGCGGCGAAGAGCCGCAGCGACTCGCCGCATTCATGGAGGACGACCTGACGGGCCAGATCACACCGGGGATGCGGGTAATCCTGAACGGGATTCTCCGGAGCAGCCAGAAGGGCCGGCCCGGGCAGCGGTCGACGCTCTTCGACATCTTCCTCGACACGAACTCGATCGAGCTCGAGCAGGTCGAGTTCGAAGAGATCGAGGTCACGGAAGAGGACATCAAGCGAATCGAGGCGGAGGCCGCGGAGCCGGACATCTTCCAGAAGATCGTCGCGAGCATCGCACCGTCAATCTACGGGCTATCAACAGAGAAGGAGGCCCTCGCGCTCCAGTTGTTCAGCGGCGTCCCGAAGGTGATGCCCGATGGGCGACGGATTCGAGGAGACCTGCACCTGTTACTTGTCGGCGATCCGGGAACAGCGAAGAGCGAACTGCTCTCCTACATGAGCCGACTATCGCCCCGCGGAATCTACGCGACAGGTAAGGCCGCCACGGCGGCGGGCCTCACCGCGGCTGCCGTGCGCGATGAGTTTGGTGAGGGTCGATGGACGCTCGAAGCGGGCGCCCTCGTGCTCGCGGATAAGGGGCTAGCGTGCTTGCATCCGGACACCGAGGTGGTTCGCGACGGGGTTCCAACTCCCATTAAAGAGCTGTTCGACCCGAGCAAGGCTGAGTTGGTAACGTCGCACGGATGCCCGATGGAAATCCACTCTCTTGGAGGATCGGTGACCAGCTTCGATCTCCCTGGAATGAAAGGGGCGAACAGGGGGGTCGACCTCATCGCGCGGCGCCGCTACAGCGGGCCAATCGCTCATCTGATTCTCGACTCTGGGCTGACGGTAGCCCTCACCCCCGACCATCTGGTCCTCAACGGC
>CAYOUM010000073.1:4200-6874 GCA_964407185.1 uncultured Methanomassiliicoccales archaeon
AGCACGTCGGAACCTGTCCATATCCTGGACATCCTGCCCGCGGACTGGGTCGCCCGCCTGAATGCGTCCGAGCGGGACGAAATCAACGTGCCTTTCGAGAAGAGGTTTGGAAACACCGCGGAAATGAGGGACCCTGAGGGGCCCTCGTCCGGATGCGTTCCGAAGCATGGCCTATGTCAGGTCGGGCAGCTTCGTCGAACGCTTCACGATCTTGGCATGTACGAGGAATGGCGAGCAAAACCGCTAGCCTTCGGGCGGAAGCGTAGGACAGAACGGCTGAGAATTGGCACGATCACGCCAGACCTCGCATACCTTTTGGGCTTCATCATGGGGGACGGTTACGTCAAAGAGACATCCCGACGGACATCGGTGACGATCTACCAGTCGGCCCGCCATCTGCCTTACATCCAACACATCCTCCGCGTCACGAAAGGCGTGACTGCCAAGCCATGGCATCTGTCGGAGCGCATGTCGAAGAGTACAATACGCGGCAGGCCGACAAGAAGCCGCGGCTACCAGCTGCATCGAGGATCACCCATTCTCGCCTACCTGCACACGTGGCTGTCACGAGACGGGTTCGCCAACCTCCTTCGGCTCGACGACGATGCCTTGGGAGGGTATATCGCTGGGCTTATGGACTCTGACGGATGCGTGAGCGTCCGCGCCTCCTCGAAGGATAGTCGGTCGTATTTGCATACCGACGTCGAATTCCTGGTCTCGGGTGATCGGAAAGCGAACGAGCGCCTCCTCTACGCTCTTCGACGATTCGACGTCTACGCCAGGATCCGAAGAGCTCGCGGGGTGTGGCGGGTCCAGATCACCTCGAGGGCGGACATTGACCGGCTGCTGAGGTGCATCGCACTGCGCTCCGCGAAATGGAAAGTCCTTCCCGGACCGCGCCATGGAACCCACGGACGTCACCGGCAGGTCCCGACACGCCCTGTGGTCCAAATTCTGCAGCGTTGCCACCCACGACCAACAGATCTCCTCAAGCAGGGACTCTGGAGCACGCTTCATACGGTGCGCGCAGGGATGCGCGCCCCGTTCAAGGACTCCCTCGCAAAGCTCCGCGACGCGATCCTGCCCTCACTGAATCCGGAAGATCGCGACCTGCTTAAGTCCCTCGTGGGCGACGACTACGCCTTGGAACACATTCTTCAGATTCGAGTCGAAGAGTACTCTGGGTACGTCTACGATCTACGGATTCCGTCGACGCGGAACTTCGTTGCCGGCGGAGTAGTCTCTCACAATTGCATAGACGAGATCGACAAAATGAACCCGCAAGACCGCGCGGCGATCCACGAGGCAATGGAGCAACAGCGGATCAGCGTCGCGAAGGCGGGAATCACCGCCGTGCTCCAGGCCCGATGCGCGATCCTCGGGGCCGCTAATCCGAAGTTCGGCCGATTCGATGAAACGAAATACATCGCGGAGCAGATAGATTTGCCACCAACGCTGCTAAGTCGTTTCGACGTTATTTTCTCAATTATCGATCGTCCGGAATCGGAGAAAGACCGGCGTCTCGCGGATCACATTCTGCGCGGGCATCTCGTCGGCGAATGGCTCCGACGACGCGAGGAGGGACGCGAGGTCCCCGAAGCGAACGTCGAGTACATCGAACCATACACCCCGCACTTCGACCCCGTGTTCTTCCGGAAGTACGTCGCGTATGCGAAGCGGGTCTCGCCCGTGATGAAGCCGGAGGCCGTCGACGCAATCCGGACGAAGTATCTTGAGATTCGAAAAACGGGGGAGGCCGCGGGCGCCTCCGTTCCAATCACACCGCGGCAACTCGAAGCGATTATCCGCCTCGCGGAGGCGAGCGCCCGGGCCCGCTTGAGCTCGAACGTCGAGGCGGAGGACGCGGAGCGCGCCGTGCGAATCACGGAGTACTGGATGCGCCGCGTCGCCGGCGAGGAGGGCCGGTTCGACATCGACATCGTGCAGGTCGGGATCAGCGCCTCGCAGCGGGAGCAGATCATCACATTGCGCGAGATCATCACCGAGCTGTCCGCGCAATCGCCGCTCGGTGCGGCGGACTACGAGGACATCGCCCGAATCGCGAGCGAGCGTGGGATCAGCAGTGTGCGTGTGGATCAGTGGCTGAAGCGGTGGGCCGAGGAGGGCGAGGTGTACAGTCCCTCGAAGAACAGGTATAAGCTCGTCGAGAGGCTTTGAAGCCTCGCAGGCTGGCTCACCCGAATGGCGATCAAGATGAAGATCTATCACCGCGGGCCGGAAACACTCGTTGCCGCATGCGACGAGGGTCTCCTGGGCAAGACGTTCCGCCAGGGCGAACTCCGCCTCGAAGCGTCGGGCTTCTATGACGGCGACGTTGTCACGGAGGAGAAGTTCCTCGCCCAGCTTGCCCTCGCCACGATGGGGAACTTCGTCGGCCAAGAAACCATCGAGACGGCGAAGCGGGGCGGATACGTCGCGGACGACGGCGTCCTCTGGATCGACGGCGTCCCGCATGCGCAGTACTTCGTCATGATGTGACGAGGGTTTACAAGAGCCGACGCGCGGTCCGGCGGGGACGCCGCCATCGCCGCCACACTGCTCCCACCCGTTTCTTGAGGACGAGCGCGTAACGACCCATCGCCACGTGCGCCGCGACGCCTAGGAGGACGCCGATCCCTGTGAGCGTGGAGGCGAGGGTCCACAGGTACGTCCA
>CAYOUM010000074.1:0-6849 GCA_964407185.1 uncultured Methanomassiliicoccales archaeon
CCCAGCCTGCCCTTGGCTTCTTCGCAGAGGCCCGCGAGGACTTCCCCGACGCGCGGGCTGCCGCATGGCTCCTTGAAGCCCTTCAGCCGCTGATCCCAATTGTGAAGATCGACGATCGACCCCTGCTCGAGCGCGCGGAAGTCCTGGAGGGCGTCTACCGGTCGCAGGCGGAACGTTCGAAGGAAACGGTCCAGAGGCTGTCAGAGAACGCAGATATGATGTTCGGGTGAACCGTTGTCCCCGTCCTCCGAATTTCCGCCTTCCTTCACGGGCGCTCCTCGGATTCCGACCGTCACTGCCGCACAGATGCGAGAGGTCGATCGACTCGCCGTGGAGGAGTTTGGCCTCCCACTCTTGTCCCTGATGGAAAATGCTGGCCGCGCACTCGCGACTTTGGCCGCCCGCAGGTTTGGCGCGCGGAGAGGAAAGCGTGTCATGTGCCTGGCCGGGAAAGGGGGTAACGGGGGCGGCGGACTCGCGGCGAGTCGTCACCTCGCTGACTGGGGCCTCGAGGTCGAGGCCGTCGTTTTGGAATCCCCTCCTGGCAGCGCGTCCCAGATCCAAGCGAATGTCCTTCAGCACTCAGGTGTCCAAGTCCATTCTGTCGAGGAGCTCCCCCGCCTAGACGCATCTGACTTCGACCTCGTCCTCGACGCCATCTTGGGGTACAGCGTTCGTGGGGATCCGTGGGGTCCTGCGAAGTCCTTGGTGGAGATGGCCAACCGTGCGCGGCGGGTTCTCGCCCTCGATCTCCCTTCGGGTCTCAACCCTGATGATGGTATCCCTGGAAAGCCGTGCGTCCGCGCAACCGCAACGGTCACCCTTGCGCTCCCGAAGCCCGGGTTGCTGAGACCCGAGGCTGCGCCGTATGTGGGGGAGTTGTGGCTCGCGGATCTCGGCATCCCCGCGGCCGTATACGCTCGGCTTGGACTCATCGTGCCGCCACTGTTCCGTGCGGGCGAGATTCTCCGCCCGTTGTCCAGCCGCGCACGGGGATCACCAGCCTCGCCGCTATGAGGGCGAACCCAGCTTCGGTTTCCCCTTGTGTCCCCGAATAATCCAGTCAGGCAAGCGGGGTGCTCTGCTTGAAACACGCTTCGTAGGTTCCCATCAGGTCCGTGAGCTCCATCACCAGGCGGTTGAGGGGCCGATACCCGACGAGCTGGCTCACAGGGCGTCCCTGGCAGAAGAGAATCACGGTGGGCGTGCCCATGATACCATACTTCTGAGAAAGCCCCATGTTATCGCGACTTGCACGGACGTTAAGCCGTGCGAATTGGAAATTTGCCGCAAAGCGGTCCGCAGCTTTCTCGAGTTCGGGCTCGAGGCGCTTGCACCAGATGCAATCTTCGTGCCAGAATTCCACGAGCACGGGAGTCCCTGTCCTCAGGACCTGGGCTTCCCAGTCTTTGGCATCTACGTCCACAAGCTTGGCCATCTAGCTCACCGGTTGGATCTCGAACTCCCCTGATACAGCCACGTTCCAGAGCCCCGAGATGTCACATCCTGGCCCTGCATATGGCGCCCGTACTCTTCCTGAATTTCGAAGGAAATATTGCAGGCTGCACACCGGAACAGCGGCACCGTCGGTGCCGCGTGGATCTGCGCGTGTCGATCGAGGGCCTCGGGCGACTTGAAGTCTGCACCACACACTGGACATCGAGAGCTCATGGGGGACCCATTCCATCGGTTGCATATCGGTCGTTGCTTCCTCCCTTGAATCGAATCTCAAACGGTTCGGGGCTCCCAATGGAAGCCCTACAGCCACTGCGATTGTGAACGCTCGCACACTCGAACCTTTAGTCTGCGCCGCTACCATGGGGAAGATTGTGTGCACAAGAGTTTCGGGACGGCGCGTTTACGTCTAGTTGGAATATCTATCCAACAGTTCGAGGCGAAGTAGTATTAGCTCCTGCGTAGTTGGATGTCTCCCTCAAACGTTGGACCGAAAGTCCTGGGGGAGGCGGGTCCTCAGATGCGCGTCTTGCAGATCGTCACGTTGGGCGAGGAGGAAGACGAAATTCTCGTGGGAGTTCGGGAGTATCCGGTCGCGAAGGTCGTCATCATCCACGAGCCGGAGGATCGGAGCCGCGCCGCGGAGTTGCTCCGAAAGTTCTCCATCCTCAAGATTGAAGGAGAACGGCGAGAGATTCGAAATCCGACCAAGGAGATTTTTGAGGTTGTCGCGCAGATCCTGCAGAATGCGAAGGGGAAGTACGATGATGTAGTCATCAATGTGTCTTCGGGTCGCAAGCTCATGACCTGCGCCGCAATCAGCGCGGCGTTTGTGAATGGGATCAAGGCGTTCTACGTCCAAGGCGATCGGGCGCAGTCGCTCCCCGTGCTCAAGTTCTCGTATTCCGAGATTGTGAGCGAGAGCAAGGTCAATGTCCTCCGCGCGCTCGACACACTCGGGGGGGACGTCGAATCTCTCAGTGACCTCAGCGAGGCATCGGGAATTGAGAAGTCGTTGCTGAGTTACCATATCCGAGGTGGCCGGGGGAGCAAGGGGCTCGAAGAGCTTGGGCTCGTCGAGGTCGACCGCGCCCACCAAGGCCGCCTCGTGATTAGGCTGACTGCGATGGGGCGCCTTCTCCTCATCGGCCAGCCACCGCCCGAGCGACCTCCAAGCGCCGGGAAGGCCAAGGCAGGCGTGGCACGGGAGATCCCCTCCGGGAAAGGAGGAAGCTTGCCATGACGGCCTCTACCAGCATGCCTGTAGCTCGGAGACCCGCGAGACTGCCACACGGCGGGCGGTCCCAGCAGGACTCACAAGCCCCAGAGTCCCTTTCCATCGTCACCTGGGAGCCGTTGGACTTGAGCAAGGCGCTCGTCGTCGTCGGTTTCCCCGGCCTCGGTCTCGTCGGCGGTATTGCGGCCGGGTACCTCGTGGATTCCCTGCCTCTGAAGGAAGTGGCGTACATCATTTCCCCCGCGTTTCCACCCACCGCCATCGTAGACAACGGCATCAGCGCCTCTCCCGTCCGCGTCTTCCTCGGTGATGTGGTGTGTGGCCCCGACGGCAGCTGCGAACAGCTTTGTGTCATTCTGTCCTTCGTCGCGCCCCCGCCGCGAGTGACAACGGCGCTCGCTCACTCCCTCGTCTTGTGGGCGAAGGCTCACAGCGCCCGCCAAATGGTCTGGTTCGAGGGTGTGAAGGCAGAGGGGCTCCCTGTCGGCGAGCCCCGGGTCACTGGGGTCGCAAGCGACGAAGCGGGTCGCAAGATGCTCGAGATGTTGAACATCCCGCGTTCGCCCGACGGAGTGCTGGTCGGTGTTGGCGCGGTCGCTACGTCCGTCGCTCGGATCCAGTCCCAGCCCGCTCTCTGCTTTTTCGCGGAAACCCGAGAGGACTTCCCGGACGCGCGGGCCGCCGCGCGGCTCCTCGAAACCCTTCAGCCCATCATACCCTTAGTGCGAATCGACGAGAAGCCGCTGGTGGAACACGCGGAAGCGCTCGAAGCTGACTACCGGGCGCGATCGGAACGCTCGAAGGCCACCGTAAAAGATCTGTCCCGATCCGCAGACGTCATGTTTGGATGAGCCGTCGGGCCTAGAGCTTCGACGGAGCCCGCCTCGGACGGGGTGTGACTCGGTCGCGTCTCGTCGAGTCAATATGCCGCCGGCCCGCCATAGCCTTGCCGGGTAACCATGACCACCACAATCGGGCTCACGTGTGCGGATGGAGTCGTCCTCGCCGCGGACAAGCGCGCGAGCAAGGGCTTCTTCGTCGGATCGAAGGCGGTGAACAAACTGTTCAAGCTCGACGAGGCCACGGCCGTGGCAATCGCGGGCCAGATGAGCGACGCGGAGTACCTCGTGAACCTTGCGAAGGCGGAGCGACGGCTCATCGCATTGCGGCGGGGCTTCCCGCTCTCCGTCTCCGAAAGCGCCCGCCTCATTTCGAGCATCGTGTACAGCGGGATGAAGGCGTACAACCCGTTCTTCGTGGAGCTCGTCGTGGCGGGGGTTGACGGACAGGGTCCGCACGTCTTTACCGCGGACATGAGCGGCGCGATCACGAGCGAGCCGTTCATGGCAAGCGGATCGGGGAGCCCGATCGCCTACGGCGTACTCGAGCAGGGCTACCGCCAAGGCCTCACGGTTGACGATGGAATGCGGCTCGCGGAACAAGCCGTGCGCGCGGCGATGGAGCGGGATCCTGGAAGCGGAAACGGGGTCGATGTCCTCGCGCTTCCAAACGGAAACTGGCGGGGGGTGGCGTGATGGCGATGGAGGGAGGAGGTCCCGGCCGGATGCCGTTCTTCTACAACGCAGACGGCCGTCTCATCCAGGTCGACTACGCCCTTCAGGCCGTCAGCCGTGGGTCGACGACCGTGGGCCTCCGATCGAAGGACTACGCGGTCCTCGCGAGCCACGTGAAGCCGACGCGGCCACTCCTCGAACCCGCGGAGAAGGTGTTCATCGTGGACGATCATATCGGCGCGACGGGGAGCGGGTACATTGGCGACGTCACCGCGCTCGTCGACGAGCTTCGGGTCGAGGCGCAACGGCATCGATTGGTGTACGACACGCCGATCGACATCGGATCCCTCGCCCGCCACGTCGGCCGGTACCTTCACAACTACACGCTCTACACGGTCCGGCCCTTCGGGGCGTCGCTCATCCTGGCGGGCGTGGACGCGCTCGGCATCCAGCTCATCCAGATCGACCCGAGCGGGACCACATTCAAGGGGAACGGGTTCGCCGTCGGGGCGGGCGCAGACGAGGCCCTCGAGGAACTCAACAAGGGATACCGCGCAGACATCCCGCTCGACGAAGGCATCGGTCTCGCGAGGCGGTCGATTGAGAAGCTGAACGGGGAGCGGACGGCGATCGAGATCGGCGTGATCACGCGCGAGGCGGGCAAGTTCCAGCCTCTCAATGGCGGCGTCGGAACCGGCTTTGGCGGAGAAGCTTCGAAAGCATCTTGAGACGCACGGCCCTTTCCGGGCCGTGCGCATCGTTTCTCTCCTTCCGAGCGCGACGGAAATCCTGTTCGCCATCGGTCTCGGGGAAGAGGTTGTAGGGGTTTCCCCGGAGTGCGATTACCCGCCCGCCGCGAAGTCGAAGACCGTGGTCTCGCGGAGCGTGATCGACCCGCAGACGATGAGCCAGGGCGCGATTGACGCCGCGGTCTTAGCCCACTTGCGCGAGGGCGGGGGGCTCTACCACGTCGACGTCGAGACGCTACAGACCCTTGCGCCCGACCTCATGTTCACGCAGAATCTCTGCAATGTGTGCGCGGCCTCGATGGAGGACGTGAAAGGAGCGGCGTCGCGGCTCCCGAAGCGGCCGGACATCGTCTCCCTCGACCCCATGGACCTTGATGAAGTGCTGCACTCCATCGAGAGGGTCGGCCGGGAAACGGGACGGGACCCCGAGGCCCGTACGCTCGTCGACGGATTGCGGACGAGACTCCGGGCCGTCACGGAGCGGACCCGCGACATCACGGACCGGCCTGCGGTCGCGTGCATCGAATGGTTCGACCCGCTGTTCAATGCGGGTCACTGGGTTCCGCAGATGGTCGAGGTCGCTGGCGGCGAAGAGCTGCTCGCGGATCGCGGGAAGCCTTCCCGGCGGATCCGATGGGAGGACGTCGTGAGGGCAGCGCCGGACATCATCGTCCTCATGCCGTGTGGCTTCGGTGTCGATCGGGCGATGAAGGACGCGCGCCTCGTCGCGCGGCTTCCGGGCTGGCAGGATCTGCCGGCCGTGCGCTCGGGCCGCGTGTTCGCGGTCGACGGATCGAGCTTCTTCAGCCGACCGGGGCCGCGGCTCGTCGAGGGGGTGGAGCTCCTTGCCCACCTCCTGCACCCCGAACGGTTCCCGAGGGAATGGCCGAAGCGGGCCGTGCAACGTGTGGTGGTGTGACGATGGCACGAATCTATACGAGAACGGGAGACAAGGGCGAGTCGACCCTTATGGGCGGAGTCCGCGCGAGCAAGGCCCATGCGCGGTTCGATGCGATGGGCGATGTCGACGAACTGAATGCTGCGATCGGGATGGCGATGGCGGCGCAGTCCGATGCGAAGGTCCTCGATGTCCTGCGAATGGTGCAGAACACGCTCTTCACCGTCGGTGCGGAACTGAGCGTCGCAGCCGGGAAGAAAGCAAACGTGCCGAGGGTGACCGGACACGAGGCGATGGCGCTCGAGGGCGCGATGGACGCGATGGACCCGGGAAAGATCACGGAGTTCATCATGCCACGTGGCTCGATGGCGGTCACGACACTCCATTTCGCGCGCGCCGTCGCACGGAGGGCGGAGCGACACTGCGTCGTTCTCTCGAAGCGGGAAAAGGTGAACCTGGAACTCCTCCGGTACATGAACCGCCTCTCGTCCCTCCTGTTCACCTTGGCGGTGTGGGTCCAGCGAAACGAGGGAACGCCATCCGAGCACCCGACGTATTCACGGTAGATCGATCCCTCGGGACCGGAGGAACGACTCGATCTCGTCCACGACCTTGGCTGGCCCGAAGTCGACTTGCGGTGGCCTTACGACGCTCAGCATCTCCGGAATGAGTTCCTTGAGACGGAATGCATCCTCGTAGCGGTATTGGAGCCGATATTCCCGGAGGTTCCCTTCCTGCTCGGGGTGACCCTTCAGCGGGATCGCAATCACGGGCGTGCCGGCGGCGAGGGCTTCGATCATCGTCCCCTTCCCCGCGAGGGTGATGACGAGGTCGGCGGCGAGCACGTAGTCCTGGAGGTGCGGAACGAAGCCCCGATTGTAGATGTCCGGTCCCTCGGTTGGCTTGATTTTCGGACCGCTCACAACGATCATCTGTGCATCCGCAAGGCGCAACTCCCGCCACGCCTTCACCGCTTCCTCGATGAGGAACGCGCCT
>CAYOUM010000075.1:0-4473 GCA_964407185.1 uncultured Methanomassiliicoccales archaeon
GCCGAAGAGTACGCCAACCGCCCCGATCAGGAGGAGGAGTTCCCCTCCAACGGTCGCGAGCAGGCCGCCGAGTGCCAAGACACTGCCCCAATTGATAAGCGCGCTTATGCCGGCAATGATCAGCAGGACGCCGGCCACGATGGGCACCGCAGTCCGTTGCGCCGGCGCATACGTCGGCTGAGGCGCGGCTCCGTACGTGGGAGGGTACGACGGGTATGTAGGCGCCTGCTGCGCCGTAGGCGGATACTGGGCGGGTGGTGGATACTGGACAGGAGGCGCGTATTGGGCGGGTGGTGGATACTGGATAGGAGGCGCCGCGTACGTGGGTGGGGGCTGCACCTGCGCGGGTGGAGGCTGTGCATGAGGGGCCGGTTGCGGAATCATCGGGACGGGCATCGGGTTCCCGCAGTTCTGGCAGAACTTTGCCCCCTCCACGACCTCCTTGCCGCACGACGTACAAAACTGCATGGTTCCCCCTCAAGGGGGGAACGCCGAGTTCCCGCCATAATACTTTCCATGCGTCGTCTCGAGTTTCTTGTACTCGCATGAGGGCGCACATCGATTTCTTGCACGAGCGATTCGACGTTACCCGGTTGGCGCGACGACCTGCGATAGGAGGTCCAGCGTCGGGTTCCCGCCTGAGATGACGAGGCCCACGGGCGGCTCCAGGGACGTGCGGTACTGCACCCACGCGGCGAACGCCGCAGCCCCCGCCGGCTCCGCGACGACCCTCGCCTCGAGTGCGAGGGTTCGCATTGCCGCGAGAATCTCCGCATCCGAGACGACGAGACAGCCATCGAGGACGCGGAGGAGGAGGTCCGCCATGGCGGGCAAAACGATTCCAATTCCGATCCCGTCCGCGATTGTCCGGGGATTGTCAATCCGGTAGGCTCGGCGGGTCTGCAGGGCGATTGGTAGCCCTGCGGCCCCTTTCGCTTGGACCCCAAGTACCTTGGCTCGAGATGCGAGTCCCTTCACCGCAATCCCGACGCCCGCCGCCAAGCCCCCGCCCCCCACGGGAACGAGGACGGTGCGGACATCGGGCAGGTCGTCGATAAGCTCCCATCCGAGCGTCCCCTGGCCCGCAATCGTCGCAGGATGGGCGAACGGGTGGATGAAGACCTCGGGCCACGACCGCCATCTCTCCTCCTCGTGCGCGAGGACGAGTTCCCGGCGGGAAATCGGTGAGACCTCTGCACCGTGAGCGCGGATCGCGTCGACCTTTCGCCCGACCGCCCCTTCATGAACCCGTACGACACATCGCAATCCGAGACGCTTCGCGGCCCACGCGAGGGCGAGGCCATGGTTTCCCGAGCTGATTGTCGCGACTCCCCGCCCTCGCTCCGCATCCGTGAGCCTCGACACTCGGTTCCATACTCCGCGGATCTTGAAGACGCCGAGTCGCTGGAGGTTCTCCAGCTTCAGCCACACGTCGCGATCCCGCGCATCGTGAAACGGAACCGTCGGCGTGCGGACGGCGACCTCCCGCACGATGGGCAGGGCGGCATCGATGTCCCGAAGCGTCACCTCGATTCGGTCCACGGACCTACCCCGCCGAACGCATCCCAAGCGCGCGCATCTCCGCGATGAGCGTGTCGCGCAGGCCCTCTTCGAAGGGTCGATGTCGCAGGCCGAGTTCCCGCTTTGCCTTCGCGTTGCTCCCAAGGTACGTGACGCCTGCACCGACCCGCAGTGTTTCCGATCGGGTGAGCGCGGCGAGGAACCTCAGAGATCCAGGCGAGGGCCGGAGGCGCGGGGCGGGAACTCCAGTAATTCGCGCGGCCAGCTCGATCGCATCGACGAGAGCCCGCGGCTCCCCTGCGATGATGTAGCTCTCGCCTGGGCGTCCCCGCTCCATCGCGAGGAGATGGCCCACCGCAGTGTCCTCGACGTGCCCCCAGCAGTACGCGGAGCCCTTTGGCACCCCGCGGAGCTTACCCTGCAGGTACTGTCTCAGGGTGACGCCCATCGCGCTCGGATCCCTCGGCCCATACGTCACCCCGGGCTGCACGATCACGAGCGGGAGGCCTCGCTTGATCATCGGCTCTGCGACCTCGTAGTGCGCGGTCCACTTCGTCCGATCGTACTCGCTCAGCCAGGGACCATCGTGGCGGTAGGATTCATCCGGGACCTTCCCCTTCGTGTCCCCGAACACGGCGAGCGTGCTCGTGTACACGGCCTTCGGGACCCCAAGTTCTTCGACCAATTCGAGGACGTTCCTCGTGCCGCCGACATTAACCGGTTGTGCCGGGGACTTGTCTTTCACGCCGACTTTGTACCATCCGGCGAGGTGAAACACTCCATCCGCGCCGGCCATGGGCTCTCGCATGCTCTCCTTCTTCGTGATATCGCCCGGGTGGACACGAATGCCGATCTGCACGAGGTCTCCCGCCTTCGCTGGGTCCCTCGCAATCGCATCGACTTGATGATCTGCACCTCGAAGTACGCGAACGAGGTGCCTGCCGATGAAGCCCGTCGCCCCGGTGACGAAGTACTGCATCGACCTTCCGGGACGGCCCGCGGCGCCAAAAAGGGTTCGTCGCACGATCACTCGCGATTCGCACGGACGGAGGCCGAGGCCTCGCCCCCGTCTAAAGGCCGTTTTACATCTAGATGTAAATTCACATCTAAATGTTCATATACATCTATCCCCTTCGTGAGGACGATGCAGGGAAAGAAAGTCGTTCAGACGGAGGTCGACCCGTCGACGTACACGCGGCTCAAGCACCTCGCCGACCGTCGAGCGAAACCTCTGAAAGCCGTGCTTCGGGACGCGATTCGGGCCTATGTCGACCTGGAGGAAGGGAGGCTCGACCAGGACCCGATCTTCCAGTTCATCGGTCGCCTCAAGGCGAAGGAGCGCGACTGGAGCACCCGGAAGGACTGGAGGCCCTAGGTGCTCGTCTATGTGGACACCAGTGCCCTGATCGCGCTCGCGATGTCGACGGACAAGTACCACGGCCCGGCCACGGAGTACTTCCGGGGGGCCCTTGAGGACGGAACCCGTTTCATCACCGGCAGACCCGTCCTCATCGAATACATCGACGGCGTTGCCAAGCGGATTGGAAAATCCGAGGCCGTCGAGGAACTCCGTCTCTTGGAATTGACCGCGACGCTGCGGATCGAGTCCGACACCGAGGAGGACTGGGAACTCGGACGACAACTGTTCCTCCGCTACGACGACCAAGCCGTCGACCTCACCGATTCCCTTTCCTTCGCAATCATGGACCGGTTAGGGCTCAAAGAGGTGTTCACATTCGACCGCGACTTCGCGGTCCATGGTCTCACGTGCCGTCCCTGACACGCGTCTTTCCACTTACCACGCGAACCGCAGATACCCGTTCGCGGCCCGCACCTCCCTCGGTTCGATTCCCTCTTGCAGGTCCCGAATTCGCGGCACGGGATACTCGAAGTCCTCGAGCGTAGCCTGGTTCGCGGGCACGGGTCGGTACGTCTCCTCGATGCCAAGATCGGGCACAACGATTCTCAACCCGCCGCGGTAGTGCTGGAACCGCACGACCCGATACGCGGTCTCATACAACACCCGTCGGATCGACTTCCGACGGTACAGCTTCGCGAGCCCCGCGTTCGTCGCGATCATCACGACACCGTGGTCCTCCGCGACCCGCTTCACCTCCCGCGCGGATCGAAGGAACAGCTGGTGGGCCTCGGAGAGCGGCACGTCCTCATCGAGGAACAGTTCCGGGAGGCATGACAGGATGACGAGCTGCGCACCCACATCCTGCACTTTTTCATCGATTTGTTCCAATAAAATTGTGGCCATCTGGTGGCACGTGAACGCCCGCGCGACATGGATTTTCGGCAGGACCTCGAGCCGCGCGAGGCCCACCCGTTTCGCGATCCCCGCGATTCCGTGCGGATCGATCGAGTTCCCGCCGTCGACGAACACGACCTCGCCGCCCTCCATCACAGACCGGACGCATAGAAGGGACGTGAGGTGGAACACGTAATCGCTCCCGCTGTCGATTAGCGTGACCCTGCCCGCCTCGAAGCCGCCGAGGATGCGGTCGAGCACAGGGATCGATGTCGTCAGGACCCGCGGCTGAACGACCGTGACGAGCTCCGGCGGGAGCAGTTCGACCTGCGCGTCCGCGATGGGATCCTCCCCGCCGTCGATGGGTTTTCCACGCTATTTAGGCGGACGTCGGGGGGAGATGGGCGAAAGTGTCCACCACGGCCTTCGTAGACCCGCTAGGGAGGCGGCGGCGGGGGCGGCGGAGGCGGTGGATATGGATACGCAACCGGCGCCGCCGTCGCGGCGGCGGTCCGTTTCTGGCGGCGGATCTTCACAGACTGGCTGACCGCACCCGCCAGGAAGACCGCCACGGCAGCTCCTCCCGCGATGTAACCCGACCCGGGGCCGAGGAGGAGGTACATGCCGAGTCCGAGGAGGATGCCCCCGATGATTGCCGTGATGATTCCAAGGATCTCTTCGATGAAGTAATACGAAAT
>CAYOUM010000075.1:4483-6844 GCA_964407185.1 uncultured Methanomassiliicoccales archaeon
GAACAGCGCGACGATCGCGCCAACGACGCGGGTGTCTCCAAGGCCCGTGCCCTGCGGCGTCCCGAACGCGATGAAGATGAGGCCCGCCGCGAGAAGCCCCATCACGAGCGCAAGCCCGATCTTCACGAGCTTCCCGAAGAGAATGGAACCGATGAAACCGAAGACCATCGCGAGGATGAGCCCGATGAAATAGTCGGCGACCGCGAACCCGACGAGGAATCCGAGGATCGAGCCGAGTGCGGCGCCGATCATCGCCATCACGGTCCGCATGATCGAGCGGCCCCAGAACGCGAGCGCGAGGCCCAGGAGGACGAGGACCGCTCCAATGAGGGTCGCGAGCGTGGGGTCGATATTGAGGACCGCCATCGACATCGATTGGATTTTGACCGGACTATAAGAAGCCGTCGGGAACAGTATCGTCGGGCTTCCCCCTTTCACTTATAGTTTCCAATGAAAACTTTTAACGATTCGAGCTGGTCGCGAGGCGAGGTGTCTGGGGTGGCGGAGGAAAGGAAGCTCGCGGTCGCGGAAGTGCGCAAGACGATTGTGACCGCTCTCACGGCGGCGGTCGGGTTTGTGATTGCCCTCCTATGGAACCAGATCGTACAAGGTGGGCTTGCGCTCGCGGGCGTCGTCACGACGGCCCCGAGAGACGCGCTTTCCTATCTGCAGTTTATCGGAACCGCCGTCGTCGTCACGGTTGTGATGGTCTCGCTGATCGTGCTCGTCAGCCGGTGGGGCAGCAAGTAGCTTGGGTCGCGTAGAGTCGAAGGGCTTTTATCGGCCCCGCGGCATGGATTCCGGCCCATGAAGGTCGTGATTCTCGATGGCTACGTGGACGAGCCGTCAAACTTCGGCGTCCCGCCCTACATCTCACCGTACCCGCGGTACCTGGCGGGTGCGATTCGCGATGCCGGCCATACATTGGAGTACGTCACGATCGAGGAAGTCCGCGCGGGGCACCCGCTCCGCGGCGATATCCTCGCAGTGATCTCCGGCCCCATCGTCCCAGGCAAGTATCTCCGCGGGCTTCCAATCAGCGAGCGAGAGATTGTCCACCACACCAATGCGTTCGACGGGCTCCGGGTGTTCGGCGGCCCGCTCGCCCGATTCCGGTACTATGACGAGGAGCTCATTGAGCCGTTCGACGCCGTGGCGGTCCGGGACCTCGACACCTGCGCGTACGATTTCCTCGTGGCGGGCGAATGGACGCACCGGGACCGCACGATGGAGGAGTGGGACCGATGGGCCCTCCTCGGCGCGGGCGTGATCCGCAACCACCCAGACTTTCCAGAGCCGCTCACCGTCGAGCTCGATACGTCGAAGGGCTGTGTCCGATACGTGAACAAGGGCTGCTCGTTTTGCATCGAGCCGATGTACGGGAAGCCGAAGTTCCGCCCGGTCGAGGGCGTCCTCGCGGAGGTGCGCCGCCTCGCCGAACTTGGCGCCGTGAACTTCCGCCTCGGCGGGCAGGCGGATTTCTTTAGCTACGATGCGATCGGCCTCGGTTCCTCTCCGACGCCGGAAGTCAACGTCCCTGCGATTCGGCAGCTCCTAGAGGGAATGTGGCGGGCCGCCCCGAACATGAAGGTGTTTCACACGGACAATGGCGACCCCGCGATGATGATCGCACATCCCGCGGAAGCGATGGAGGCGATGCGCCTCCTCGTCCGGTACTCGACGCCCGGGAACATCTTGTCGTTCGGTCTCGAGACCGCGGATCCGGCCGTGACGGAGGCAAACAACCTGAACATCGACGCGGACGGATGTCTCGAGGCAATCCGGATGGTTAACGACGTCGGGCGGGAGCGTGGAGAAAACGGCATGCCGCACTTGTTGCCGGGTCTGAATTTCGTGGCGGGCCTCCTGGGCGAGACCTCAAAGACGTTTGACCTGAACCTCGCGTTCCTGAAGCGGCTGCTGGAGGAAGACCTGTGGATTCGACGAATCAACATCCGCCAAGTTCGGCCCGTGCGACGGGAGTTTGAGCCCACCGGACTCTACCGGGAGTTCCGGCGTTTCAAGGAGCTCGTGCGAACGACGATTGACCACGAGATGCTCCGCCGGGTCGTTCCCGAAGGGACGGTCCTTCGCGATGTCTACCTCGAACTAAGTGAGGGTCACGTCACGTACGGACGCCAGATCGGGACGTATCCGATTCTCGTGGGTCTCTCGTACGACGCGGAACTCAGCCGATTCATGGATGTGAAAGTGCTCAGCCATGGCCAGCGGTCCCTCACCGCGGTGGAGTTCCCGCTCGATCTGAACACCGCGACGATGCGGGCCATCACATCGTTGCCGGGCGTTGGTGCCAAGCGCGCGGCGAGAATTGTGCGGGCACGACCGTTCGCTTCGTGGTCC
>CAYOUM010000076.1:0-6841 GCA_964407185.1 uncultured Methanomassiliicoccales archaeon
GTCCTTCAGGATTTGGAGCCAGTCCCTCGTCTCGTCTGCCGTCTCGTGCTCCGTTCGCAACCGCCCGATGTCGACGACGAACTCGTCCTTCCCGTCCATGCCGAGGCGGGCCATCGTCTTCAACAAGGAGTCCCGACCCTCCTCGAGGGACGCGTACAGCCCCCGGATGCGCGATCGGTTGTGGTGGATGAGGTTGAGGGCGATCGACGTTTTCATCGTCCCGCTTGGCCCGCCGACGACGATGACGTGCCCGCGGGGGATCCCACCTTCGAGGGCTTCGTCAAATCCCTCGATGGCGGTGCGGATCCGTTCTTCCCCGCCCCGCGGCCGGCCGGAGAGCGCATCCACGCGGGACTCGAGCTCCCGGATGTGGGCCTTGAGGGAGTCGATTTCCCCGAGAAGTCGGGTATCGTTGGGGCTCAACGGGCGCGCCGACCGTGTATCCTCCACCCCGCTTCGCCTCCCGAGAATCGCGTTCGAATGGAAGATATTGCCGCATCATCGGCTTAGTCTTTCCGCTCGGGGCTCTACGGCTCTTGCACGTGAGAATCAACCCGGGCCGGCCGCACGGAAGCTATAAATAGAGCCGGCTGGCAATAGAAGGACCGAGCCCCCTGGACCTGGCGGGAGCCCCCATGGCAATCCGAACGAAGACGGACCAGGACCCGATTTCGACCCTCACGGTCGAGGATCTGACCAGAGCAATCAGGAATTCGATCGACCGGGCGGGGATGAAGGACGAGGAGGCCCGGGCGATGGCCCAGCACGTCCTGAACTTCTTCGGTTATTCGGAGCGGATCATCGACAACGTGCTGGAGCCGGAGGACCGGGACGCGTTCTACATGCTCGAGGACTCTGGGATTCTCACGACGGAGCGCGAGGAGACGACGCTGTACGATGGCCGGGAGTGGCGGATCCACTACTGGATGTTTCGGAAGGACCGGATCGCCGAACTCGTGGCCGCACAGAAGGCGAAGGAGGAGGCGGCGCGGGCCCCGAGCGTGTACGATGACGTACCCGAGGACCTGTGGGCCGCTTCGGCAAGGGAGAGGAAGCCCGAACCCGAGCGTTGAGCGCTACAGAAACACCTGCTGCAACGCTCCCTTGTACCGCGAGATCAGGTCGATTGCCAAGCTGAGCGGGAGGTACATCCTGCCGTCCCTGTAGGGGAAGGCAGCCCCAAACCCCTCCGTGCTCCGTAGGACCGCCGCACCGAGCGGGTCCGGCACGTAACCGACATCCGGGAGGTCCGCGGAGACGTGGACGGAGATCGGCAACATCAGCTCCTCCGCCTCCAATTTCGTGCAGTGGGCGGCGAGCCGGTCGAGGACGGCCGCGTCGAACGACCATGGCGTGCCGTCGCGGGCCGTGCATGCAGGGGTCGGCTCCTCGCGAAGGGCGCGGAGGCTCTTCTTCTTCGTCACGAGCCCTCGGTTCAGGGACGCATATTCGTGTTCCACCCATCGATCCGTCGTCCCAGGCCGCTCCCACATCCAGGCCGTTTTCAAGGCCGATCAGCGGATGAGGATTTCGATGTGCGCCGGGGGCCGAAGCCTATTTCTTCCGGCCGAGGACGGGCGTCGCGACGAACCGCTCCTCGTCGTGGGTGAGCGCGAGGTAGTTGTGGACGTGGCGCATCATCCGCATCTTCACGATTCGGATCCGGAGCTGCACGTCTGTCTCGCCCACCTCCACATGGCGGAGTTGCAGGATTCCGTCCGCGAGGAAGTCCTCGCCGAACTCCGTGAGGGTGTTCGCGCCGAACGGCGTCTCCGCGATGAGGAACGTCGTCAACCCGAGTTCCTTCAGGGCGGTGAAGAGCTGGAACATCTCCCGCCGCGGGTTTTCCATCTTCGAGAGGGCGTATATCACTTCGAGGCTGTCGAGGGCCAGGATTTCGGACCCGTTCCCTGCAACAGCCTCTTTAATCACTCCCATCAGGATGGCGATCCAGTCCTTCGTCGTCTCCGCGTGCCGGAGCGAGGCCCGGAGGACCGCGAGGTCGAGGACGTACAGCCTCGATTCGTCGATGAAACGTAACCCAAGTCGCCGCATCGCCTCCTTCAGGGAGTCCGCGCTTTGCTCGAGCGTCACGAAGAGGCCCTTGTGGCCGAGGCTCGCGTTGTGGTACAGGATGTGGAACACGAGGGAACTTTTCATCGTCCCGGGAGTTCCCGCAATGAGGATGACGCTCCCCTTCGGGATGCCGCCGCCGAGAGAGCTGTCTAGGCCATCCACGAAGGTTCGAAAAAGAGGGAGGTCCTTCTTCATCGAGGCTCGTACGAGGGTCGCATGCTATAAAATGCCCCACCGTGCCGTTATCCGCTGTGAGAGCCACACCGAGACCATGGTCTTTCCGCGTCGCACGTGTCGGAAGCCCAGGGTGTGCGTGTGAGTTCGAAGAGAGTGGATGCCGCGCTCCGTGTTCTCGAGTGGGAGCTTGACGGTCACGGGAACGACGTGCTCCAAGCGATGCTCGCCCACCCAGACCTGAACCTCGCGGAGGCGGTCGAACTCATTGAGCGGGAGAATCCGGATTGGGCCTCGGAGGCCAGGGGGCAGGCGGAGGAAGCCCCCGACGTGAACCCGGTGCGGCGGGGCCGACCCAGCCCGGAGCTCGCGGCCCTGTTGCAGGAGTTCGCGACGTTCCGCCATCTCCTGAAGCCCGCGGAGGCGAAGGAGGTCGAGGCCGCGTTCCGTGAGGTCGAGGCGCACCCGGACCCGGACGCGCTCGCCGCTCTCCGTCGCCGGGTCCGGATTCTCGCCCTCCAGGCAGCGTTCTGGCGGGAGCTCGCGGGACCCCCGAAGGCGATGAACGCCCTCGGCCTCATGGTCATCATGACCGACGGCTCGATCCTCGCGCAGAGCGGGTCGACGGGGTACCTCGAGGAGGAAAACGTGTTCCGCTCCGTCCGGGGTCATCTGGGGCCCACGGCGCGCGGCGTGTACGTGGTCCACCTCCCCGTCGGCCGGCTCGTGATCGCGCGGGGCGAAGCGGTCGCAATCGCAACGCTTTTCCGCCATGCGCCCGGGAAGGAAATCGTCTCTGTCCTTGAGAGAACTGTTGCGGCGATCGAGGAGAACCCGGCCGCTGCGGCGCGCACGTTCGGGAACATCGCCCTTGCGGGTCGGTACGCGGAAGCCCTCTTGAAGCTCGTGCAGAGGGTCGCGGGGTGACCGTCACTCCGAAATCGGCCGCGTGATCATGAACTGGCCGTCGTTCCGGATCAGCGCGAAGTATCCGTGCTCGTGCTTTGCCCGCCGCATCTTGACGCACCGGATCCGGAGCTGGACATCGGTCTCGCCCATCTCGAAGTGTCGCACGTACAGGACGCCGTCCGCGAGGAACTCCTCGTCGTAACGCGAGAGGCGCCCATCGTCCCCGCTCGGCACCTCCGAAATGAGGAACGTCGTCGCGTCGAGGGATCGGAGGAACCCGAAGAAGTGGAACAGCTCCCGCCGCGGGTTCTCCATGTGGTGGAGGGAATACAGCGCCGCGAGGCCGTCGACCGCGACGAGGTCAAAGTGGTTCACCTTCACTCGCTGCTCAATGTACTTCATGAGGATTTCGAGCCAGTTCTTGTTCAGCTCCTCCTCCTTGTGCTCGAGCCGGATCTTCGAGACATCGAGGAGGTACAGCTCCAAGTCGTCGATCCCGTCCATCCCGAGGTCCGTCATCGCGCCCTTCAGGTCCTCATAGTTTTCCTCGAGGGAGATGTACAACCCCTTCGAACCCTGTTTGACGTTTCGATACAAGATCGAGAACGCGAGGGTCGTCTTCATCGTCCCTGGCGTACCCGTGATGAGGACGACGTGCCCCTTCGGAATCCCGCCACCCAGGGCCTCGTCGAATCCCTGGATGTGCGTCTTGACGCGGTCCATAAATGTGCAATCTTGAACAGCCATGGCGACGGTATATCTCGATAGCGCGGAGATTATCAGGGCCAGTAACGCGGCGTGGCCCCAAGATTAGCGCGGATCCCAGCATCGGGGCGAGCTGTGTTTGCAGTCAACTCCGCCAGAAGCGGCCCTTGTAGTGAATCGTCGCTGGGCATCCGGTACATCGATCCTCCCGGTAATAGCGGCAGGAAGGGCAGAGGAACCCGCACTGAGTGCGGTCGCATCGACCCGCGATTATGGACACAGGCAGCACCCACGGGCGCATGGAGCGGGTAACGAATTGGAAGTCGAGAATCTCCACATCTGCGAGGGGCCGGAGGTGGACATCCACCACCGCCTGAAGATGCTCCGCCGTCTCGCCAACGAAGAACATGGTCAGGTTCGCGCGCCCCGACGTCAGGATGGCGTTGACCAGGAGGGGACAGCCACGAAACGTGTCGAGGAGGGCGGCGGGATCAGGCGTGGCGATGTCGACCTTTGCGAGCGTCAAGCCGACCTCTGACACGTCGACGCCTGCCTGGATTGCAAGGTACCCCATTTTTCGCAGGCGCGCGATCCGCGCGGAAACGGAAGGTTGGCTCAGTCGGACCTGCGCCGCGATTTCCCGGTGACTCACTTCGGGGTCCGTCTGAAGGAGTGAAACGATTGAACGGTCCTTTTCATCGAGGCCTTCGCGCACGATCCCACCTATCGACGATAGGTGAATCTTGTTTCGAATATGCAGTATGATAAGTACGTACTGAACCGCCTTGCCGTCTCGAGGGCGCTACCGGTGGGGTTTCGTATGGCGTCCAGTTCGCTCTTTGAGAAAGTGGTTGTCGGGTCAATCGCCGGCCTTCTCTTGGTTTTCGCGGTATTTGCCCTCGTGTATGCCCCTCGGGGCACGGTTCAGGCGCAAAACGTCCGTGAATTCTTCATGACCGCTCAACCAGCGACGATCGAATTGTCGCCCGGTGTCGTGTGGAACGCGTGGACGTACAACGGGAGTGTCCCGGGCCCCATCCTCCGTGTGCGGGTCGGTGACATCGTCAAGATCCACTTCACGAATGGTTTAGGCGTGCGGCATAGCATCCACGTCCATGGACTCCGCTACACGATTGAGAACGACGGCTCCCAGGCGTACCCCGCGTCGATGCCAGGGCCGGGTCAGTCTTATACGTACACCTACGAGGCGACTCGACCCGGTCTGTTCTACTATCACTGCCATTCGAGCGATGGAGGCCGCCCAATCAGCTACCACATCCAGAAGGGTCTCTACGGTGCCATTATCGTGTACCCTGCGGATCAGTGGCCTCCAAAGACGGAATATGAGTTCGTGCAGTTCTTCGGAGAGGCGCAGCTGGATCCCGGATTCGCGTACCACATCAACGGCGCGCAGGCCCACGAGCACGATCTATTGAGCCTCGTGGAGTCACAAGGATACCAGGGAGCGTTCGACGCCTTGAAAGCGCTGGGGGTGCCCACTGTACCGGTCGGGACGGAGCTCACGTTCTACCTCGTCGGAATCGGGGACCAGTACCATTCGTGGCATATGCACGGAGGCAGCCCCGTCTTTGTGAACGGCGCACCGGTCGAGGGCGACGTCATACCGCTCGGGCCCGGGAGTGCCGCAATCGCGCGGGTGCGCGTGACGAATCCGGGAATCTGGCTCATACACTGTCACGTTGTTGTGCACGCGGACGCCGGCATGGTCACAATTATTCTTGCGGAATAGCGAGCGGGCCAGCAACTGTGCGGACCGGGCGCCGGCGGCTTAGATGGGGACGACCCCGGCCGCGAACCTTTATCGAATCGCCAACATCCCCCGCCGGAATGGTCCTCGAGGAGATCGGGCTCGCCTTCTGGTTCCTCCTTCCCGCCTACGTGGCGAACCCGATGGCGGTCGTCTTCGGTGGCGGCACCCCCATCGATTTCGGCCGATCAATGCGGGATGGGCATCGGATCCTCGGGGACGGCAAGACATGGCGGGGCCTCGCCGGTGGCATTGCGTCCGGCCTCCTCCTAGGCATCGCCCTCATGATAATCGGCTCCGCGATTTCCCCGCGCCTTTCGCTTGGACCCTGGCCCGTCGTGGTTCTCGTTCTGATTCTCCTCCCTGTGGGCGCGCTCCTCGGCGACATGTTCGGTGCGTTCGTCAAGCGACGCCTCGGGATGGAACGTGGCGTCAGGGCACCGGGCTTGGACCAATACGATTTTCTCCTCGGGACCTTCCTTCTCCTCCTCCTCTTCGAACGAGACTGGTGGCTCGAGCGGTATTGGAACGGAGATGCAATCTATGGTCTCGCGTTCATCATCTTGATTACACCTGTGCTGCATCGCGCCGTGAACATGATCGGGTACCGTTGGGGGAAGAAGCGTGAGCCGTGGTGAGATTGCGGAGATGCTGAAGGCGAGCGGTGCCCTCCTCTTCGGTGAGTTCACGCTCGCGAGCGGGAAGCGGTCGTCGTACTACATCGACAAAATGAAGGCGATCACGCGACCCGACGTCCTGCGCGCGATTGCGCGGGCGATGGCGCCCTTCGCGAGCAGGGCAGACCGCATTGGATGCGTCGAGCTCGGGGCCGTCCCTCTTGGGGCCGCGGTTGCGATGGAAACCGGGAAGCCTTTCGTGATTCTGCGGAAGGAACGGAAGGAGCACGGGACCTCAAAGGACTTCGAGGGCGACCTGACTGCGGGTGAGACCGTCATGTTCGTCGAAGATGTCGTGACAACGGGCGGGACGCTCGCGAGGGCAGTTGAGCGACTGAGGGGCCATGGAGCAACCGTGACGGACGCGATTGCGATTGTGGACCGCGAGGAGGGCGGGCGAGAGGCCCTCGCCGCGATCGGCGTGACCCTCCACGCTCTCCTGACTGCCGCGGAGTTATTAGCGGTATCGAAATCCAAGTCGCTACCTTGAAATAACGTCCCCTCATCGTTCGTGTCTATGCGGTCCACCGCC
>CAYOUM010000077.1:0-6836 GCA_964407185.1 uncultured Methanomassiliicoccales archaeon
CTCGCGTTTGCGGCCCTTTTTCTCGCCCAGAACCTCCTTGGGATGTGGGCGTACCTGGCGATGAACGACGCGGGCCAGGGCGCCGACGTTGCGTTCCCGATGCTCGTCCTCAATGCGATCGGGATGGGAGCGATCGCGACCCTCGTCGTTGTGACATGGGACTAGCCGCGCGTCGTCGCGGATAAATACCGAAGCCCCGTTTGCCGCCGAGGGAGAAGGTCCGCCGTGGTGAACTACCGCCCGATGGGGAAGACGGAGCTCGAGGTCTCGGAGATCGGCCTCGGGACGTGGACGCTGACAAGCGGGCGATGGGGGTCCTTCTCGGCCGAACAGGCGGTAGACCTGCTACGACGCGCCTACGATGCGGGGATTAACTACTTCGACACGTCGGATGTCCCCGCGGACGGCCTCGGCGAGAAGCTCCTCGCGATGGCGTGCAAGGACAAGCGCGAGCTTGTGGTGATCTCCACGAAGATCGGATACAAGAGTCCGGGCGGGCCGAGGGACTTCTCCCCCGAACACCTTCGGCGGGCAATTGACGGTAGCCTTGCTCGCCTGGAGTCGGGCTACCTCGATGTCGTCCAGCTGCACCATCCCGACATGGCGGCGGTGGCGAACGAGGCGATGTGGGCGACCTTGGAAGACCTCCGCTCCGACGGCAAGATCCGTTACTATGGCCTCGCGTTCGGACCCGGCCCGGGATATCTTGAGGAAGGACGTGTTGCGATGCGGAAACGCGATCTTGGGTGCATTCAGGTCTACTACAACATCCTCGAGCAGGAGCCGTCCCGAAAGTTCTTCCCCGTCGCCCTCGAGATCAACCAGGGGATGGTGATCCGAGGCCCGCACGCGGGCGGTGTCCTCGAGCGGAACCCAGCGGAGGCGGTCAAGTTCCCCGAGGACGAGGACCTCGTCGCAAAGGGCCCGGATTTTGTGGAGAAGGGGTTCAAACGCGCGGAAAACCTCCGGTGGATCTATGACGGCAAGGGAATGACTCTCTCCCAAGCCGCGCTTAAGTTCGTCCTGTCGGAGGAGACTGTCGCGTCCGTCCTTCCGAACATCTACCGGCCCGAGCAGATCGACGGGTACGGAGCGGTCTCCGACTTCCCGGGATTCTCCCAGGTCGAACTCGGGGAAATCGCGGAGCAGTTCCGCAAGAACTTCGGTGTCGCGTGAGACGATGCTCGTAGGTTTCGTCGACGGCCGGGGTCGAGCGTATGATATCGGCTTCCGGACGTTGCGGTTCTCCCTTGTCGACGAAGACGGGCTCTTGAACACTCTCCCCGATGAGTCGATTGCAACCCAGGCCATGGCGACCGTGGCGATGGACCTCTTGCAGCCGCGCGCAATGCCATTACTCATTCCAACCCAGGCAGAACTCCTCGGGACGCCGCGACGAATCATCATCATCGCAGCGAAGGGGCTACGACGAACCGAGCCGTTCACGTTCTTTCGCGTGGCACTGAACCTCCATCCAGACGCCGTCCAGCACTTCTTCGTAGCACAGGGTGGCCGCGAGTACGTCGTCCTGGAAAAGGCGGACATCGCATCCTCGACTCGACCTAGAAATCGTCTAGAAATCGAGGCGCGCGGTCCTGCCCCTGGGAAACCCGCCGAGATGGCGAGGTACAGGATCCAGATCGAGCCGGCGTCCGCGGGGGAGGAAGCGCTCCAAGCCCTCGGATAATGTCGTATCCCCGACAACGAAAGGATTATGAGCGAACCATCGTAGTCCTGCCTCGATGTCATACGATCTTGGGGTCCTGAACCTCAAAGGCGGGAAGAAGAAGAGCCGCACGTGGGTCTACGTGGTCGCCGCGGTCGTCGTCGTCGCGGTGGTCGCGGCGGTCGTCTTCATCTTTAGGCCCTTCCTGTAGGAGCCGCCTGATTTCGCGGGAGCGTCCGGCTCTCGATCGCGGGAAGTCCGAGCCGCTACTTTCTACTCGCCCGTCCGCAGACCGGTCCTCTTGTCCAGTGTTTGAAAATCATCTGCGATTACGGACCGCAAGTGTTCTTACGGCTTCCCCCTGAATGTTGAACGACCGAATGATCCGCGTCGATCTCGACGATACCGCCCGGGAGATCCTCCTCACGACGCTTGCTTCGCCGAAGACCGCGACCGAGCTCGCGCACATCCTGGACCTCCCTCCCGCGATCGTGATGGAGTACCTGGACGTTCTCGAGCGGACCGGCCTTGTTCGGGTTGTCCTCTCGTACTGGGGCCGCGAGGGCCGGATTCACCGGTACTACGAAGCGGATCTACCTGTCGACACGTCAGACATGGAGCGCGAGGAAGTCACCGCGTTGTAACGGGGGCCGCGGTCCGCCCAACATCTCCGAGCCTCGACACGGCGACGAACCCTTATATAGGAGCACATCTTTTTCTCGGGCGTCACCTTTTGACACTTTTCAAAGGAGCAGTATCATGCCAGAGACGCTCAAAGAGATGGATTCGGGTACGACGACCGTAGGCATCGTCGCGAAGGACGGAGTTGTGCTCGGAGCAGACCGACGCGTGTCCGCCGGAACGCTGATTGCGCACAAGCGAGGGAAGAAGGTCTACAAGCTCGACGCGAACCTTGGCCTCACGACGGCAGGGCTCGTCGGGGATCTCCAGCTCTTGGCGCGGTACATCACCGCGGAAGTGGAGCTGTACAAGCTGAAGCGGGGCGCTCAGATGCCTGTGGAGGCGTGCGCCACGTTGACCGCGAACATCCTCGCCGGCCGCCGGTTCTTTCCCTACTGGGTGCAGCTCTTGATCGGAGGCGTGGACCGGAAGGGCGGATCCCTCTTCTCGCTCGACCTCGCGGGCGGCTCGATCCCCGACAAGTTCGTCTCGACGGGCTCTGGAAGTCCGTACGTGTACGGTGTCCTTGAGGACCACTACCGCGATGACATCACGGTCAGTGCGGCGCTCGACCTTGCCGTCCGGGCCGTCCACACGGCGATGAAGCGCGACATGGCCTCCGGCGAGGGAATCGACGTCGTCTCGATTACGAGGGATGGTTACGCGGAGCTCTCCGAGTCGGACATCGAGAAGCGAAAAACGGCGATGAAACTGACCTGACATTCCAGCGAACCTGAACCAGCCCCTAGGCAGGGCGCAGGCGCAGTGACTCAACGATGAGCATCGAAGACATTCTCGCGGACGCAAAGGCAGTCGTAGAGAAGGTCGTCCCCGACCACGTCGAGATCACGCAGATCGACTTCGAAGGCCCCGTGATCGTGATCTACACGAAGAACATGGAGGCCTTCGCGGAGAGCAACGAGATCGTCCGCCAACTTGCGCAGGCCCTTCGCCGGCGGATCGCGGTCCGGCCAGACCCGTCGCTCCTCTCGAAATCGGAGGACGCGGAGAAGACGATTCGCGAACTGATTCCGCCCGAAGCCCAGATCACGAACATCTACTTCGAGCAGGAGACGGGCGAGGTCACGATCGAGGCGATGTCCCCTGGCCTCGTGATCGGCAAGCATGGGTCCCTCCTGAACGAGATCAAGAAGAAGATCGGATGGGCGCCGAAGGTCGTACGGACGCCGCCGATTCCCTCGAAGACCGTCGACGACATCCGCCAGTACCTGCGAACGATCCAGGAGGACCGGCAGCAGTTTCTGAAGCAGCTCGGCCGGAGGCTCGCGCGGGAGATCCCGGCGGGGGAGAACTGGGTCCGGCTCACCGCGCTCGGCGGGTATCGCCAGGTCGGCCGGTCCGCGACCTTGATGAGCACCCGGGAATCGAAGATTCTCGTCGACTGTGGCGTCCTGATTTCCGAGGACAACGGCTCGCCATACCTGAACGCGCCCGAGGTGATGCCCCTGAGCTCGATCGACGCGGTCGTCGTGACGCACGCCCACCTCGACCACTGCGGTCTCATCCCCGCCCTCTACAAGTACGGGTACGAGGGTCCCGTGTACGCGACGCCACCGACGCGGGACATGATGTCCCTCCTCCAGCTCGACTTCATCAAGGTCGCGATGGGCGAGGCCCGCAAGTCGCCCTACGAGTCAAGTCATATCCGCCAGTGCGTCGCGCGGACGATCCCGCTGAAATACGGGGAGACAACCGACATCGCACCGGACGTGCGGCTCACGTTCCAGAATGCGGGCCACATTCTCGGCTCCGCGACCGCCCATTTCCACATCGGCGACGGGATGTACAACGTCGCGCTGAGCGGCGACATCAAGTTCGAGAAGACATGGTTGTTCAACCCCGCCGTGAACAAGTTCCCTCGGCTCGAGACCCTTGTCATCGAGTCGACGTACGGCGGATATCACGATGTCCAGCCGTCCCGCCACGAGGCGGCGGCCCAGTTCAAGGATGTCGTCGGGCGTGTGCTTCGCCGCGGAGGAAAGGTTGTCGTCCCGGTGTTTGCGGTCGGCCGATCCCAGGAGGTCATGCTCGTCCTCGAGGAGGCGATGCGGACGGGCCAGATCCCGGAGGCCCCCGTCTACCTCGATGGGATGATTTGGGAGGCGACCGCGATTCATACCGCGTACCCGGAGTACCTGAACTCTCAGCTCCGGACGCAGATCTTCCAGACGGGCGAGAACCCGTTCCTCTCGCCGTTTTTCAAGCGGGTCGAAACCGGGGACATGCGGGCGAACATCGTTGATGGCGTCGAGCCGTGCGTCGTGCTCGCCACGAGCGGGATGATGGCGGGCGGGCCGGTCCTCGAGTACTTCAAAGGATGGGCGGACAATCCGCTCCATGCCCTGCTTTTCGTCGGGTTCCAGTCCGAGGGCTCCCTCGGGCGGCGAATCCAGCGGGAGTCCCGCGAAATCACGCTGAACGACAAGGGGAACCCGCTCACGCTTCAGATCAAGCTCGACATGGAGACGATCGACGGCTTCTCCGGCCACTCGGACCGGCTCCAGCTCCTGAACTACGTTGGCACGATGGAGCCGCGCCCCGAGCGGGTGATTGTGAACCACGGCGAGGAGTTCAAGTGCTCGGACCTCGCGTCGAGCCTGTACAAGAAGTTCGGCATGGAGACGCGTGCGCCGATGAACCTCGAAACAATCCGCCTCCGGTGAGGCCGAACCTTTAGGCCCGCGGCCTGCGTTCCGTCCTGCGTGAGCGAACGGCGTTATGCGCGGGTGCGCGACCGGATGTCCCGCGACGAGTTCGACGCGAAGGTGCGGGAAAAAATCTCAGAGTGGGGCGGTCTCCTGGACACCGATGCGGCGGCCCTCCTCGTCCTCGAAGGGCTCGGCATCGACGTAGCCGAATGGACTCCAATCGCGAAGATCGAGGAGAACGCCGAGGTCTCGCTCCGGGGGGAAGTCGTCGCGATTACGCCAACCCGCACGTTCACCCGCCAAGACGGCACGAACGGCCGTGTTGCGAACGTGACCCTCAAGGACTCGAGCGGATCGTGTCGGCTCGTCCTCTGGGACGAGGACGTCGATCTCGTGGAGCAGGGCAAGATTCGGACCGAGTCCGTCGTGCGGTGTCTCGACTGCTTCGTGCGCGGGACGAACTTCGGGCTGGAAGTGAGCCGAGGCAAGTTCGGGGCTGTACTCCCCGAGTGAGCGCGCTTCGACCTTACATTCCCATGCCTGGAGGCATCCCACCCATCCCGCCCATACCAGGCGGGCCGTGCCCTTCCTCGCCGCCCGGCGGCCCCTTCTCGCTGAGCTTCTTCGCCGCAATCACGTCGTCGATTCGGAGGATCATGCCCGCGACCTCCGATGCTGACTCAATCGCCTGGCGTTTCACCCGCACGGGCTCGATCACGTGGGCCTTGACCATGTCGCCCGGCTTCCCGCGCTCGAGGTCGACCCCGACGTTCTTTCCCTTCTTGCCCTCGTGCTCGGACCGGAGACTGATCAGGAGATCGATCGCATCAAGGCCCGCGTTCTCGGCGAGGGTCCATGGCACGACTTCAAGGGCCTCGGCGAAGGCTTCGACGGCGAGCTGTTCCCGCCCTCCAACGGTCGGGGCGAATTCCTTCAATCGGAGGGAGAGTTCAATGTCCGCCGCGCCACCGCCCGCAATCGCCTTCCCGTCCTCGATGGCGGTCGAGACGACCCGGAGGGCGTCGTGCGCAGTTCGTTCGACCTCGTCGACGACATGCTCCGTCCCGCCACGGATGAGGACCGATACCGCCTTTGCGTTCTTGCAGCCCGTGATGAACGTCATGTCGTCCTCTCCGATCTTCCGTTCTTCGACAAGCTTCGCGTGGCCCAGGTCCGTCGGCCCCAGGTCCTTCAGGTCCACGACAATTCGGCCCCCGGTGGCCTTCGCGAGCTTCTTCATATCGCTCTCCTTGGCCCGGCGGACCCCGTAGATGCCTTCCTTCGCGAGGTAGTGCTGGACGAGATCGTCGATCCCCTTCTGGCAGACGACAACGTTCGCGCCCGACGCCTTGACCGCGTCGGCGTATCCCTTGAGGGTCGCTTCCTCCTGAGACAGGAACGCTTGCATCTTGCCCGCTTCGTGGATGCGGATCTCCGAGGAGAACTCGGTCTTCTTGATCTCGAGGGCTCGATTGAGAAGCGCGATCTTCGCATCGCGAACGAAATTCGGCATTCGCGGGTGGACCCGCTCCTTGTCGAGGATAATCCCGTCGATGAGCTGGGTGTCCGTGAGTGCCCCGCCATGCTTCTTCACAACAAGGACGTTGTCGATGTCCGCGACCCGCTTCCCTGCGATTTCCTCCATGATGGCCCCGACCGCCTTCACGGCAATCTCCGCGAGGAAGTTCCGCGAGGTCCCAACGCTTCGGCCGCTCATGGCGGTCGAAGCGATCTCCTGCAGGAGCGCCGTGTCCCCCGGCTTCACGGGGAACGCGAGCTCATCGAGCAGCTCGACGGCCTTCGTTGCCGCGATCTTGTAA
>CAYOUM010000078.1:0-6836 GCA_964407185.1 uncultured Methanomassiliicoccales archaeon
GAGACGACGATGTCCCCCGGCCTTGCCCCGGATCGGAGGAGGATCCGCGGCTTCGGGACCTTCCCGAACGCGGTCATCGCAAGCATCAACGAGTCGGACTCCTTCGTGTCGCCTCCGACGATCGGGACACCGAACTGGCGGGCGCATTCGTCCATCCCGCGCGCGAGATCCTTCACGAAGTCGAGGTGCGTGTCCCGCGGCATCGAGATCGCAGCGACGAGGCCGAGCGGATACGCGCCTGCCGCCGCGATGTCGCTCAGGTTGATCGCCACGACGTACCAGCCGAGCTGAGCGGGAGTCGCGCCGGCGGGGATGTGGGTCTTCGCGTTCACGACGTCCGTGGTAATCACGAGGTAGTCATCGCCCCAATCGATGACGCCGCAGTCGTGTCCGAGCCCGATCGGATGGCCCCGATCGAAGATTCGCTTGAGTTGATCGACGACCGCGCGTTCCCCAAGATCCTTCAGGGTGGCCACGCCGCGGGAATGCCGGGAACCCGACTTAAACCGTTGCGAAACGAAATCCGTGCAACGGGAGGAAGTGCGGCGACCGGGATTTGAACCCGGGCTGATGGCTTGGCAAGCCATCATACTAACCAGGCTATATTATCGCCGCGTGGGCGCGTGAGGGACAAGGCCGCTAGATAAAGAATGTGTCCACGCACGCGACTCTCTGGAGGTCTTATCCCGCCCCTGGCACCGAGAAGGCGAAGCCCACGAGGAACCCCGCCAGCGCGGACGTGATGCCGATGATCGTCATCTGAAGCCCGCTTCGTGCGGGTCGTCCGATCGTCATCTTCGCCTTGTACCATCCGATGAGGAACAGCGCGATCGCGCTCACGACGAGGGAGATGACAATCCCGGTCAGGATGTCGGTGCGTGTCACGAAGAACGGCGCGAGCGGAATGAGGGAGCCGACGATCGCGGCGAAGCCGACGAGGACCCCGCTCCGGCGCGCTTGCGTCCTGTCCACGGGTGCGAGATTGAGCTCGTGTGCCATCATGAGCTCGAGCCACGCATTCGGCTTCGCGATGATCCGGTCGACCATTTCCTGGAGTTCGGCGCCTTCGAAGCCCCATCGGCGGAAGATCTCCTCGACCTCCGTCCGCTCGACTTGCGGGAGTTCTCGCATCTCCCGCAGCTCCCGCTCGCGCTCGCTCAGGTAGTGGTCCCTCCGCGCGAGCGTCGACGTGTACGCGACGGCGCCCATCGAGATCGATTCCGCGAACGTGGCGGCAAGTCCGGCGGCGAGGATGATCCGGATGTCCTGCGAGGCGATCGCGACGCCGAGGATCACCCCGAGGACGTTGACGAGCCCATCCTGGCCCCCGAGGATGAAGTCCGAGATAAGCCCCGGCCGTGCGTGTCGCTCGAGGGAGGCCGAGTCGGCCTCTTCCCGTTTCCAGAACTGCAGCCGGATTGACACAAACGTTGACCTCGGTCGGTGGGCCTGAGGACATGGAAGCTCGGATAAGATGATTTTGCATTGCCGGAAGGGCCTCGGCGTTCCCGCGCCATTTTGCGGGCACGCGTCGACATCCGCGGGTCGCTCGTGCGGACGAAGCTTTTTCTCGTTATCGGCCATCGGTCGCTCGCATGTCGGCCGCGGGGATCGATGACGCGATTCGAGGGCAGGATCCCGAAGGGGCGCGGCGCCATGCCCTCGATGCCCTCGACGCGGGAACCCCGTGGCTTGAGATCGCCCGGGTCGCGGCGCTCGCATACGGGGAGAGCGCCGAGGTCTCTCCGGAGTTTCCGCCCCATGGCCTCATCGCTCTCTCTGCCGCGGTCCGTCTCGCACGCCATCTTCCGACGAAGGTCCAGCCCCTGCCCGTCGTGGAAGCCGTCGTCGTCGCGGCGAGAGACGCGAAGCTCCCGAGAGACGGGCGGCGGAAATCTCTCAAGATTACGGGGGAGATCAGCCACCTCTCCCACTCGTTCGAATACGCCGTCCGGACGGGAGCTTTCGACGATGCCGTGTACATCTATGCCGGCTTGCTCCACGAGGGGAAGGAGCGTGCAATGGCCGGTGACGCGCTGTTCCGGGTCGCCGGCGAGGACATGGTTGCCGGAGGCCACAAGCTCGTGTTCGCGGTCGCCGCGTGGCGGCTCGCGGGCGCCCTCGGCTGGAAGGCCGGGGGCCTCGTGATGGCCCCTGCGGTCGCGTTCGTCGCGAGCGGGATTCGCGACCCGGCGGCCTTCAAGGCGCTCATGGCGGTTGTGGGCCGGGAGAAAATGGACCTTGAGGCCGTGGCGGGGAACGCGATGCCCGCGGACGAGGGGGAGCGGACCGCGCTCCGGACGGCGATCCGTGCGCCATCTCCGGATGCGTGCGCGCACGGTGTCGTCGGTTCCCTGGGGCGGGGAGTGAGTCTCGACACAATCGCTTTCCTGGCGGTGGAAGAAGCCTCCGCGCGGGTCGATGCGGGGGGGCTGTATGACCTGCCTGCCGCCCATGGCCTGATTTTCGCGGATGCCGCGCGATGGGTCCTGAAGTTCTCGAAGACCCACACGCGGATATACCCGCTCCTCCAGACGTGCCTCCTGCTGCAGTCCCTTCGGCGGAATGGCGGGTCCCCCCCGACCGCGCCCGGGGGCGACGAGTTCTCCCTCCTGGACGGGATCCTCCGTGCGATGGAGTCGAGGAAGGCGCAGGATGCAAGTGGTCTCGTCCGAGCGTACCGAGCGAAGGGATTCCCGCCGCTGCCACTCATCATCTTGCTCGGGTATGAGGCGTGCCGCGACGTCGCGGCTTCCGAGCACAACCTTGAACTCGCGTGCGCAGTCGCGGACGAAGTCCTCGTCCACCGGCCCCCGGTCCCCGATGGGATGGCCGCCCTCGCCCGGATGCTCGCGCTCTCTCCGCGGGATCGGAGCGCTTGGCCGACGCTCGAGAAGAGGTTCCCGCTCACTTTTTCCTGAGCTCTTGGCCGATGAGGACGAAGTGCGCGAGCAAGGCCTCGAGCTGGATCCGTTCGTTGCTGCCCTCGACGAGCCGAAATTCCGTCTCGCCGATTCGATCGATAAGGCGGACCTTGAACTCGTCCGGAACATTAAGGTCGAACGCGGTCCGATGGATCTGGCGGATGACATCCTCACCGGAGAGACCGGAATCGATGAGGAGGTTGTCGAGCGCGTCGCGCGCCTTGATGAAGTCCCCGCCTAGAGAGGTCTCGATGAGCTTCTTCACGAGCTCCGGTCGGGCGGCACTCGCGGCCTTGTAGAGCGCGTCCTCGTCGATCGTCGTGCTCACGGAGGCGGCGACCTGAAGCGAGTTCACGGCCCGCCGCATGTCCCCCGCCGCGATGTAGATGAGCGCCTCCATCCCCGTCTTCGTGACCTTCAGCTTCTCCTCTTTCGCGATCCGCGTGAGGTACGCCTCAATCGCCTCGGGTTTGAGCGGGCGAAACCGGAACACGGCCGTCCGGGACTGAATTGGCTCGATGATTCGCGAGCTGTAGTTCGCGCTCAGGATGAACCGCGCGGTCCGGGTGTAGTTCTCCATCGTCCGTCGCATCGCGGCCTGTGCGTCGCCCGTGAGCGCGTCCGCTTCATCGAGAAAGATGATCTTGAAACCAACCTCGCCGATTGGAGCCATGCGGGCCATGTCTTTGATCTTCACGCGGACGGTCTCGATCCCGCGCTCCTGACTCGCGTTGGTCTCGCTGAAGTTCGTACGCCAATCGTCGCCGTAGAGTTCGCGGGCGAGCGCGATTGCACACGTCGTTTTTCCCGTCCCCGCCGGGCCCGCGAACAAGAGGTGTGGGAGGTTCCGCGCCCGTACGTAGGCCTTCAACCGTGCGACAATCTCGTCCTGTCCGACGACATCGTCAAGGGTCTTCGGGCGATATTTCTCAACCCAGATCTCTTGCATGGCTCCCCCGCGAAGGCGGCTCGAAATTCGCCGATTCTATAATAGGCTTTGTGAGGGGAGGCGTGAAACTAACCTGCCGCTACGAAACGTAGAACTCAATCCCGAGTGCGTCCATGACGCCCCGGGAGCGGTTCCAGACCGTTGCCGTGTCGCTCCCCGCGAACAGGAGACCGACGACCTCGTTTCGTTCGTTCAGGACGAGGGAACCACTGTCGCCACCGCGGGACATCGGGCTCGCAACGACTTGGTCCGCGAACGTCGCGGTGTCTCGGCCATATTGCACGCGGACCGTTACCTCCGTTGCGAGGACATGGCCGGATGTGATCCCCGTCGTTCGCCCGCTCTTTCGCACGGTCTCCGAGACACTCGCATCCGCGACGCCGGATGGTGCGCCGAGACCGAGGATGGAATCGTCCACGAGGTTGTCATCGACGGGCTTCGCAATCGCCGCGTCGACAAAGTTCGTCGGTGGTTCCGCCAAGGGTCGGAGACCGAGGCGGTTCGCGAGTCGCCGGAGGAACGGCTCGGCATTCCCGCCATCGAACCGGATTTCCACGAACCCATCGAGGCGCGCGATGGTGTCGTCCGTCCCGCCACGGTCCGCGGGGGCGGGTTGGAGAATCGGATCCCCGCGTCGTGCGTCGTTTTCGTTAGCGAGAACATGGTTGTTAGAAAGGATGAGCCGCTCGTCGCCTCGCCGTACGAGGCCACCGAGGGTTCCCGCGGTCACCTTGAAGTGACCGATGCTCACGCCGCCGACGGCGGGACGCCATCGGTCCGTGCGACTTGGCACGTTCGCGGCGGGCGCCGAGAGTGCCCTGAGCCGGCCCGTCTCCACAACGTCCGTCTTCACGTCCTCGAGTGTCTTCGGCACGATGTCCTTCGTCTTGAGCTGTGATTCCGGGAGCTTGCGTTCAACGAACACGATCACGGCGGGGTCGTCCGTCTCCTTCCCGCGAACGATTTTCTTCCCGACGCCGACGCCGACGACGTTCGCCCTGGAGAGTAGAAATCGTTCGAACTTCCCTTTCACCGCGCGGATCCGATCCCAGGTCACCGGCGGCCCTCCCGCTCGCGGTACCGAGCGATCTCAAGGAGGCCCTCCCCGGCCTTGCCCCCGACCGCGGTGCCCACGGCACGAACCGCAAGGTTCGCGAAGAAGCCGACGAAGGCCCCGATCGCGTAGTACGCCAGGAGGTCGGCCTTGTACAGGAAGCCCAACATGCCAACCCCGAAGATCACGGCGATGAACGTCGCGAACGCGCCCCACTGGACCCTGTATCGACGGACCGCAAAGATGACGAGCCAGCCGAGCAAGATACCCAGGAGTAGGATCCCAATCTGGTCCATGTCCGCCAACGGATTCGCCCCGGCGGGCGAACGTGTGTGGACGCAATAACACTTCGTCTTTGGACCCTGTTCGAGCGACACCGAAGCCTCATAATCTCGCCCCGGATGGCGGGGCGATGCAGTGCTCAAAATGCGACGCCGTCGCGGTAACCTTGATCCGATACAGCGGGCAGCACCTCTGCCGCGAGCATTTTCTCGCGTTCGTCGAGCGGCGGGTCCGCCATGAGCTTCGTCAGCAGGTCGACCTCAAGGGCCGGGAGCGGGTCGCCGTGGGCCTTTCCGGTGGCAAGGACAGCAGCACCGCAACGGTTCTCCTCCATGAGATCCTTTCGCCGCGGGCCGATGTCGAGCTCGTCGCCGTCACGGTGGACGAAGGAATCGCATCGTATCGACCGGAGGGAATTGCCTTCGCCGCAACCCTATCTCGCGATCTCGGAATCGAGCACCGGGTCGTCCGCATCGAGGAGACGGTCGGCTGGACGATCGACGAGGTTGTCGAGATGGACCCGAGCACGATTCCCTGCAGCTACTGCGGTGTGTTCCGCCGCCAGGCCTTGAACCGTGCCGCGAAGGATCTCGGCGCGGACTACCTCGCGACGGGGTTGAACCTCGACGACACCGCACAGTCCGTCCTGATGAACATCGCCCGCGGCGATGTCGAGAAGCTCGCCCGCCTTGGGCCGCACGAACGCGTGCAACCGGATCTCGTGCCCCGACTCCAGCCTCTTCGAATGATCCCGGAAAAGGAAGTGTACCTCTACGCGATGCTGCGCGGGATCACGTTCCACGACGCGACGTGCCCGAACGCCGAGCGGGCGCAGCGCGGGAAGTTCCGTGAAATCATCAACGGCCTCGAGGCGGACACGCCCGGGACCCGCCATGCGATTGTGCGAGGATATGACCGGATGCGTCCGTACCTCGTCGACACGTTCGGCAACGCACCGCTGCAAGCGTGTGTGGCGTGCGGTGAGCCGACGGCCAACGTCACGTGCAAGGCGTGTGAGCTGAAAGGGAAGCTCGCAGCCCGCGAAGCATCTGTCGGCCGGTTGGTGTGACGCCTGCTGCGACACGGAGAAGCCGATCCAGTCCTGGAGGGTTGGCCATTCTCGCGGCGAGGGTCTCCCTGCTCGGCCTCGGCATCGCCCACCTGATTCTCGCGTGAAACGTTTTCAGGCTTCCGTCGCGGTAAGGTCGATCGTCGCGTCCCTTGCACGCCCGACCGACAAGAGCCAGAGCGGGGCGCCCATCGCCCGCGAAATCATCTCAGCGTACGCCCGAGTGGGCTCGGGCAGCGCGTCGTACCCCTTCTCTGCGAGCCGCCGCCATTCTTCCTCCGGGAGATCCGGCCACCCATCGAACGCTTCGTACACGGGCCGTGCCTTCGCGAGCAGCCGCATGTCGGCGGGGAAGTCTTCGATCCGTTCGCCCCCGAAGGTGTATGCGGTGCAGACCTGAACTGTCTCGAGCCCGCCGAGGACGTCGAGCTTCGTGATCGCGAGACCCGTCAATCCGTTCACGCGCGCGGCAGCGCGGAGCATCACGAGGTCGAGCCATCCAACCCGCCGAGGGCGATGCGTTGTCGTCCCGAATTCCCCGCCGCCCCGCTCTCGGAG
>CAYOUM010000079.1:0-6821 GCA_964407185.1 uncultured Methanomassiliicoccales archaeon
GAACCTCTGGAGCAATTCGCCGCCGCCGAGTCCAAGAAGGCCCCGAACCCCATCCCCGATGAAGAAGGCGACGCTCCCGATCAGGAAGAGTATGAGGGCGACAAGATGCAGGATTTCCCAGATTCCGGTTTCTTGACCCATAGACGGCGGGATGGGCCCCCATATTATTGAGTCTTACCTCGCCTGGGCGCGGCCCTTGTCGAGGAGTTTCTGTGCCTGAACGCGACGGAGGGGAGGCAAAGGACCGCAGCCTCACGAACTCTGCCCACCGGGACTGGCGGTCCCTCGGACGTGCCCTGCGGACACGATGCTGTCCCGGAACTGCCATGTGATCCCGAAAGTTCACCGACCGAGGCGACTACTTTGGGGGCGCCGAAATGCTGCGACTCAGCCTGTGGGTGTAGCACAGGCGTGTCCCCAAAAGGTGAAAGCAGCGGGTGCGCTTCGCTCTGGAGAGCTTCGATGTACGGGGCCGAGGCGCTCGTGGGTCATCTGAAGGAACGAGGCCTCCCGATGCCATCGGCGATCGAGCGCGCGTTTCTCTCTGTCGACCTCACGGCGATGTTGCCCCAACCCTTCCGCCCGCTCGCGTACGCAAACGCACCGATTCCGTACTCTGCGCGATTTCGGGGTACGGTCCTCCCGTCGCCTCCGATCCTTGCGGCACTTCTCCAGCTTCTTGAGCCGGCGCCGGGGCTTGCGATCGGAGTTGTGAGCGCGATGGCGGGATACCCTGCGGCACTCGCCGCCCACGTCATGAAGCGAGGCGGGGTCGTGATCGCTGAAACCGATGAGGAACTACGAGACCAGGCTTCGAGGAATCTCGAGGAGGCACGACTCGAGGACCGCGTCTCGACCGTTCCCTCCTTCGGAGACCACAGGTTCGACCGGATCCTCGTCCTCGACACGACGCGCAGGCCCACGGAGTTCATGGAGTTCCTCAGAGACCCCGGGTTTGTTGTGTCTCGCGGCCTCGCGGCCGAAGGGATGGCATTCCGCAAGCGCATCCGGAACGGCCCTGCAGAACTGGAACTCGATGTGGCCGACATGCCTGCAGGCCCTCGAGGTGGTCGCGAAGCCCATGCGATGACATGGGCTCACATCCTTGCGCGGGATGAACTTGTCGAGCGTGCGTGGGAGGCTCGCGCCCTCGGCCCGCAGGACACACACTTCGCCGATGCGATCGAGGAGACGTTCCGAGGCGGCCCCCTGGACGTGAAGCGCGAAACGTTGGACGCACGTGCGATTGCTGCTCGGAGGACGTTCCAGGTCGCGTACATCGTCCAGCACCTCGGCGAGCTGCGGGACGCGGCGGACCTGTACGAGCGGTCCCTCGCGCTGGTCCCCACCGCCGAAGGTCATACGTTCCTCGGGTGGGCGCACAGCTTCATGGGCGATGCCGATCGCGCAATCGCGGAGTGCAAGCGGGCGATCGAGGTCGACCCGACGTTCGGAAACCCGTACAACGACATCGGCGCCTACCTGATCGAACTCGGGCGGCATGACGAGGCGATCGAATGGCTAAAGAAGGCCCTCGTCTCGGAGCGTTATTGCTGCTACTTCTTTGCTCACACGAACCTCGGCCGCGTGTACATGATGAAGGGTCTCCAGCAACTTGCTCGGAAGCACTTCGAGGAAGCGCTAAAGGTCAACCCAGGGTACGAGCCCGCGCAAGAGATGCTCAGGCGGTTGGGCCACGGAATCGACTACGTTGCCTGAGGATTCCGATGACCCGGTCCACGTCCTCAGCCGGGACGACGGCTTCGGGTCCGCGGGAGAGCACGAAATCCACGGGCCCTTCGGACGTTTCAATTCGAAGGACATCATCCATCGCGAGCGCCGATTGAGGAGACGGCCGGGCGGCTGCCACATGCTCCGCTCCCGCAATCGAGGCAAGGGCAAGTTCCCGTGTGACCGTGTAACCGGAAAATTCCCTCACGTTCCAAGCGCCGTCGATCTCGAGGTGGGTTTGGAATTCAAGGAGGCGCTGGTTCGTCAAGACGATTGTCCCGCCCGCAATCGGGAGAAGCACAAGGGCTTCCTCGTCCACCGCGAAGTGGCGGGCAAAGAGTCCGAGGCGGTACGGATCTCGCTTCGCCTTGCGCGCAAGACCGAGGAACGCGGCCCCGTCAAACGCGGATTCGTCGCGCACGCGTGGGCGAAACCGCGGTTCTCGGATAAGGATTGGTTGTGCAGGCCGCACGCTTAAGTCTCAACCTGCATTCGAGGCGGGGATGACGTCCCCGGCGGGTCACGAGGCGTACGAGCGCGCACGGGCGGCGGTCGACGCGGGCCGCTTCGACGAGGCCCTTTCCGCGGCCGACGAGGCCTTCGCGAAGGACCCCACGGACGGGCCGGTCCGCGCGCTGTGCGTCGGCCTCAATCGCGCCCGCGCAATCGTGCTCACCGCCCGCGCCCGAGACCTCCGACGCCTGGACATCGCGGAGCGAGGGATCCGACGCGAGCAGGAGTTTCAGGACACGGAACGCGTCCGGGGGGCGTTTCAGGAGGCGCTTGCATCGTTCGACAAGGTCCTCGCGGTCGACCCGAATCACGAGAAAGCACTCACCTTGAAGGCATCCGCTCTCCATCGCTTCGACCGCGCCGGGCGGCGGGAAGAGGCCCTCGGATTGCTCCGTCGGGTTGTCGCCGCGAATCCTCGGAACCGGCAGGTGCTCCTGGCGATCAAGAAGGTCGAGAAGACGTGTGAGGAGTGCGGCGACACAGGATTTTGCGCCGCGTGCGGGGGTCGGGGGTTCAAGCCGCTCCTCGGCGTGGAACGGCAGTGCACGACGTGCTGGGGTCAGGGCATCTGCTTGCGGTGCGGCATCCTCTGATCAGCGAACGCCCCAGTCCTTCGGGAGTTCGTCGCCCTCGATCCACTCGACACGGTCGACCCGCTCCGAGAACCCGCAGCTCAGGCATTCATAGCCCATCCCGTAGTCCTCGAACATCAGGAGGCCCCGCTCCTCTTTCCCGCATTTCTCGCACGGGCCGACCACGAATCCGCTGACCCGGTAGACGCGAATGACCTTCGAGGCCTCGGCCACGGACTCAATCTTCCTTGTCCGGGGTCGGCGAGCTCCACCACGCCGGAATTTCCGTTTCCCCGCCGAGGTCGCACTTCGGGCACACGTAGTCGAGGATCGGGTAGTTCCCGTGGGAGTGCTGCACGAAGAACCTCTTCTCCGAGCCGCACTTCTCGCAGTACTGCTTCTCGTGCCCGATCGTGTCGCGCCCGAACATTGGGCGCTTCCGAGCGCCACACGTTACTTAAAGTTACGCTCCCCCCTTCTAGGGAACGACACGACCATGGGCCGCCCGGGGACCACGAATGCACGTCCGGATTGAGCAGTTCGCGTTCAAGCCAGGAATGGAGGCAAAGGGTGTCGTCCTTCTGCGGGACCACCTGGAGTTCCTCGCGAAGGTTCACGGATGCGTTCGGGCGTACGTTGCGGCGCCCATCCATGGACCTACGCACATCGTGTACAGCGAGTGGGAGACGGAGGCCGCCCTGGACCGCCTCGAGGCGACCCTCCGGATGAACCCCGCCGCGTCGAGCGCCTTCTTCGGCCTCATGGGGATTGTGCAGTCTCCGCCCCACGTCGCCCGGTTCGAGGTCCTTCCGTAGCGACAAGCCTTTTGCCGCATACCGCCATCACGATTCGGGGAGAACGATGGCGGGATTCAAGGCTCTGGATAAACGGCTCGCCAAGGACGAGAACGCCCTTCACGACGTCCTGTGGCACGGCTCGAAGGCGGACCCTGGGAAGCTTCGGGCGGACGTCCAGAAGGACATGAGGGACCTCGACGCCTTCCTTCGCGTCGGGGGAAGGCTCCGGCGCGCGGCTGCATCGCTCGACAACGCGTGGGGAGATCCGGGGGTGGGGGAGTCCCTGTTCGAGCTTCTCGGGCATACATACAACCTCACCGCCGCGACGGAACGCCTACGCAAGAAGGACTACAAGGGTGCGGGGGAGCATGTCGCGACCGCCGTGGAGAGCGTGAGCATCGGAGTGTGCGCGAACGCGGGATGCTTCGAATTCGTCGAGGAGTGGGAGGGCGGGAAGATCGATTTCGAAACGTATGCGGGCAAGCTCGCGGACCACCTCCACGGGAAGGGGATATCGAGGGCGGGGGAGTTCAAGCGACACCTGAGTGCCGCAAGGAACTTCGGGAAATCCTTCGACGAGGCCGCGACGAAGGCGGAGCAAGCCCTTGGGGCAAGGGCTGCGATCGCGAACGGACTGTGGGTAACCCTCGTTAGCGCGTCCATCCGGAAGGCGATCGGGTCGCCGCCGAGGTTCTCCTACGACGACTACGCGGCGGTGCTTTCGAGGATTGCGGACCGGTCGTGACACCCTAGACCTTGCTTCTTGTCTGAGGGATCCACCGTGCTCCCACCCCGTCTTCGTGGGGAACTCGCTTGTAATCGCGATATAGGAGCGGATAGTCACGCTGCAGAATCTGACCGATTTTGTCGAAAACGTACCGCATTTCGACCTCCGCTCCCTCAGCGGTCCGCATCTCGAGTACCCAGCGGAGGGTCCGGTGATTGGCGGTCCAGACCACATTCGTCGCAATTCCGTCCGGCAAGAATCGTCGCAAAGCCGAGGTCCAGGCCTTCTTGTCGTTGAAGGTCATTCCCCCCGGAATCATTCGCTCGGCGACTTGGAGGTAGCCTTCTTCCTGTGCCTCGAGCTCGCGGGTCATTTCCTCCAAGTTCGGCAGCCGCGCGAGTTCTGATCCGGGAACGAGGGTCATCCGGAGCTCCGGCGGACGCACGTACCGGAGGGATTCCTGGCTGATTGCGGTCCCAACCCGATGACGCACAAGCTCGTGAGTGTTGCCCGACCAGCAGGCCTTGCCATTTCGCCTGACGTAGAGGAGACCATGGCGGACTTTCACGCAGTACACCCGACCGGCGTAGAACACCATTCGATCATCGTATCCGTCGGTAATCCTATTTCGGTTCGGCCCAGCGCTCCCCAGATGCAGGTTCACATGAGGATACTCGCGCGAATCGCTGAAGGAAACGATGTAGTTGGGCCGCGTTTTCGTGATCGTGGTCCCGTTGAAGATCCGGTGGGATCCCACCCTCCGATCGACCCGGATATTCGCGGTCAGTCCCGCCTTAAGCGCGAGAATCTGCACGCTGTCCGCGACCTGCTTCGAACTCGTATAGAGCACCCTGTGGCCGTTCGATCCGTGCACATTCCCGTCACCCGCGATGGCAGCCTCGAGGAACGTCGAAATAAGGGTCGGCGACCATCGATGAACAACTCCCGGCACCCGCTTGCGGAGGGCTCCGGTGCCGGTCTCGGCCTTCAGCCAGTCATAAAGCGCCACGTGCTTGAACGAAAGTCGACGGTTGACTCCGCTCCCGTTCGCTACATTCATCACTCGGAATCCCAGGCCTGTCAGACCTTTACTCATCTCATCGAGAAGGGGTCCCGGATTCTGGGACAGGTTGATCGATGTGTCATGGGTCCCGAGTCCACCTTCGGTCACGAACCATCCGAGGAACCTTGCGAAGGGGGCGGTGGGAATTGGTGTCCCACCATAGGCTCGAACGACGTCCCTTCCCGTGTCAGACCTGCGGAACTGCCGGGCCGTTCCAGGAATCCAGATTGCTGACGGCGTTTCGCCCTTCCAATACACCCCGCCCTTCTGATATCGAACCCGCTTGTGAAGAATATCTCGGGCTGGGACTAGCCCAAAGCGCTCCTCCCCCCTGCGGTATGCCTGCGTATCTATGGGCTCGATCCACATTCTGTGGTTCGGCGTAACCAGCATGTCCACATGCTGGGACTGGACATGGTACATGTCGCCGCTGTAGTCCGCCACATACCACTCGGTCGCGGGTTCGAAGAGGAGTTCGCGCTCGGCTGTCATTGATGCGAATAGTTCGTCGCCACGGACCATTGGCCAGGTCTTCCACCCCTCACTCGTTAGCACCTCGGTGTCTTCCGAATAGCAAAACACGCGGCTTACGTCGACGAGCGCCCATTGAACCGACGGGTGCTCGATGACCGAACCATCGCCCTTGAGCAGAATGTTCTCGATGTAGTCACCGCGGTCCTTCCGGATCCGAGTGAGGTTTGGGTTAAGTCCTAACCCGAAGCTCTTGTAGCAAGATCGGCCAGCAATCTCGATGATTACGGTGGCAGGGTCGATGCCCTCCAAGGACTGCGACTGATACCAGTCCTGCCGCTCCATCCATTCCTCGGCACCCAGTGCCTTGAGGAACTCAACAAGACCCTCTCGGCTGATTGACGTCTCTCCGAGTTTGAACACCTTGGGCTCGACCCATTTAACCATGGTTCCCAACCGACCTACCACCCAAACACGAGGCCCGGGATAAGCGCTTCCAGGGGGGCACCGAATCGGGTTCTACAGCCACCGGAAAAGAATCCGGTAGAACTCCACGGCCTCAGGCTTCTTCACGTTGCCAACGATCGTTTTCCACGCATCGAGTCGCAACGCATCCACGTTCTCATAGCCGCCCACGACCGCGTCGTATGGCGAGAGGGTCGCAAGGGTGGTCTTCTCGCACAGGATGATCTGCCCCTCGCCGATCACCTCGTCGTTGAATCTCAGGACGAGCCGGTTCCCCGCGATGAACTTCTGCTTTGCCACCTCTGCCGCGCCGAGATACGCCTGGTAGACGAACTGGTCCCGCAGCTTCTGTTCGAGCCCAGGGTACCGGAACACGATTGTCTTCGGCGGGCCGATGTTCGGCGGGATCGCCATCGGGCGTTCGGAACGACGGCACGGACTTGAAGGTTTGCGGGGCCTAGAGGGCGGCGAGGACCTCCTCG
>CAYOUM010000080.1:0-6806 GCA_964407185.1 uncultured Methanomassiliicoccales archaeon
TCTGTACGCGGGTAGGCTATCCACGATCCCACCTCCGCAGGATCGTGACGATCGAGCCGTTGCCGAAACCAGCTACGTTGCACGCAAGTCCGATCCCGGCCTCCACCTGCCTCGGGCCACACCGCCCCCGGATTTGCTGCGCGATCTCGGCGATCTGCGCCACGCCTGTCGCGCCCAGCGGGTGACCTTTGGCCTTGAGTCCGCCGCTCGTGTTGATGGGCAATTGGCCGTCGAGCGTGGTGATTCCGCGCTCCGCGGCGTCCCACCCCTTCCCCGGCGCGAAGAAACCCAATTCCTCCGATTGTAGCACCTCCATGATCGTCGCCATGTCGTGGAGCTCGGCCACATCGATATCGCCGGGGCCGATGCGAGCCATGTGATAGGCCCTCTCGCCTGCGATCCGAACGGATGGCATGCGGACGATGTTCGCCCGCTCCTGCAGGGTTTGCGTGTCGGTTGCGGCCCCTATGCCACCGACGCCGACCGAATTTTCGGCAGGGGAATGCGCCTTCTTCAACGGCGCGAGCACAAGGGTGGCCGCGCCGTCGGTGATCGGGCAAAAGTCGTAGAGCCGGAGGGGATCGCTGATGACCGGCGAACTAAGGACATCCTCGATCGTGATTCTCTTCTGGAAATGCGCGTTCGGATTAAGGGCTCCGTTGGAGTGGTTCTTCACAGCGATAGCGGCGAGAGCCTCCCTCGTCGCGCCGAACTCCGCGAGGTAGGCCCTTGCGACCAAGCCGGCAAGAGAGGGCAACGTGACGCCCTGTGCCCTCTCCCACGGATGCACGAGGCTTGCGATGATCTCCGTCGCCTCTCCCGTTGAGGCCGAAGTCATCTTTTCCCCTCCTGCCACAAGGGCCAGATCGGACTGGCCGCTGGCCACCGCCATCCATCCCGCGTAGAATGCCGCTCCCCCGCTCGCGCTCGTGTACTCCACCTTCATGGCCGAGGCCGGTTCCAACCCAAGCTCACTCACCAAGAGGTTCGCAAGACCCGATATGCCCTCGAACTCCCCACTGGCCATGTTCCCGACAAACACGTCGTCAAACCCGGTCCCGTCGAGGCCCGCATCGTCGATCGCCACGAGGGAAGCCTCGGTGAGCAGGTCCACGACGTTCTTGTCGCTCCTGCCAAATTTCGTTACGCCGCAGCCGACAATCGCAACTGACCGCATCCCTGCCGGCTACCCCGATCCGGTATAAAGGTGCGTCGCGGACGGCGAGCCACGAAGATTCCGCATGCAGGGACGAACGGACACCAAGTGAGGAGCCCTAGCGCGCAAGACCGTTGTTTAGCTGATTGCTTCTCTCATCTCGCCATTACGAACTACGAAGACGAAGCCATAGGGAGGAATTGAACCCCAGACCTGCGCCTTACCAAGGCGCCGCTCTGATACTATGCAACCGTCGCGGTTGCGTGCAGCCGACGGAACGCTTCCTGTCCTAAGTTCGCGATAGAAGGGAGAACTGCAGGGGGAACTGAATCTCCGACTTCCGCCCTGCGGCGGGGCTGGCCATCGCAACGCGGGGTCGTCCGAAGGCCCCCACGAAGCGTGAATTTCTAGTAGGAAATTCTACTAGGTTTAAGTAGTGGCGCCTCCTATCTGTGGGCCATGGGAATGAGCAAGATGACCAGGAATTTCCAGGTGACCGTCCCTAAGGACGTTCGAGAGGCCAAGCGCCTGAAGGAGGGGGATCGAGTGCTGTTCTCGATCGACGGGGAGAGGGTGGAGCTGCACAAGGTGGACGAAGACGTTGTGTTGGCCGCCGCGGGCCTCTGGCGGGGCGTACGAGAGACCGGCGTGGAGTACGAGCGTAGGGCGCGGATTGGATGGTCCAAGCGTCTTCGACGGGAGCTGCGGTGATCTCATGCGCCTCCTGGACACGAACGTGTTTGTCGATCACCTCCGGGGCCACCCACGGGCAATCGCCTTCTTCCAGGGGCTTCGAGACGCGCAGGACGTCGCCTTTTCCTCCCTCACTGAGGCCGAGCTACTGGCCGGGAAGGCAAATGCGGATCGGGGTGTTCGAGTCACGCTCCTCCGCTTCTTGCAGCGCTGGACAAAGGTCGAGGTGTCCAATCATGTCGCCCTGTTGGCGGGAGACATCGTGCGCAGCTACGGCTTGGACGTTCCGGACGCCATCATCGCGGCGACCGCGCTCTACCGCAGGGCGGAGTTGGTCACGAAGGATGCCAAGGATTTCCGACGCGTCAAAGGGCTGCGCGTTCGGGTCCCTTATTGACGCGCTGATTGATTCACAAGAGCCGCAGGAGGGAATTGAACCCCCGGCCTGCGCCTCTTGAAGCCCGTGGCGGGGACCTTGCGGAGCCCATGCGCGTGACGCCTGGCGGTCCCCATTAATACCGGGCCGACAATGACAACGCTCCATGGCCCTCGAATTCACGAACCTGCTGGAACTCGAGGAAATGGCGCGGGCCAAGATTCCCCGCGCCGCCTTCGATTACATTGCGGGTGGTTCGGGCGATGAGGTCTCTGTCCGTCGAAACCGAGAGGCCTATTCCCACTGGGCCCTCCGACCGCGGGTGCTCGTGGACGTGTCACGTCGCGACACCTCGACGACCGTCCTAGGCGAGCGCGTCTCGATGCCGATTCTCGTCGCGCCTACGGCGTTCCATGGTCTCGTCCATCCCGAGGGCGAGCTCGCGACCGCGCGCGCGACGGCGGAGGCGGGCACGATCATGGTCGCGAGCACCCTTGCGACTCGATCGTTGGAGGAGATCGCCGCGGTCGGGCCCGCGCCCCGATGGTTTCAGCTGTACATCGTGAAGGACCGTCCGTTCACGGAGACGCTCGTCCGAAGAGCCGAGAAGGCCGGCTACCGCGCCCTGTGCGTCACGGTCGATGCCGCGCTCGTCGGCCGCCGGGAACGGGATATCCGAAACGCCTTCTCGATCCCGGTGGACCTGGCGGTCCGCAATCTCGAAGGCGTGGGAGCGGGGAAGCTCCCTCCGTCCCATCGAGGCCGATCGGCCGTCGCGGAGTACTGGGAGAAAGTGCTGGACGCGTCCACGACATGGAAATCGATTGAATGGCTTCGGTCGATCAGCTCGCTCCCGATCGTCCTCAAGGGGATCATGACCGCGGAGGACGCCAAAATCGCGATGGAGCATGGCGCAGAGGGGATTGTTGTCTCGAACCACGGCGGACGCCAGCTGGACGGCACCCTCGGGACATTGGATGCGCTGCCCGAGGTCGTCGGTGCGGTGAGAGGTCGGGCGGAGGTGTACGTTGACGGTGGGGTGCGCCGGGGTACCGATGTGCTTGCGGCCCTCGCTCTCGGGGCGAGGGCCGTCCTCTTGGGTCGACCCGTGCTCTACGGCCTCGCCCTCGGAGGAGCGGAAGGCGTCGTCGCCGTCCTCGAGCGTTTGCGATCCGAGTTCGACGTCGCTCTCGGCCTCGTGGGCAAGCCGACCGTCGATGGCATTGACGAAAGTGTCGTGCAGCCGACCAAGTGAAGATTTATCCCAGTAGAGCGTTCCCCTTCCGGGGTGTTGGAGTTGGCAACAATTGTGCTCGAAATGACCCATCCGCCGGATCAGTGCCCGTCTGCGAATTCAACGATTCGAAAGCTGACCGCGAATCTCGGCGATGAGATGCCGAAGCTGTCAAAGAAGTTCGGACTCAAGTTCGTGGCGGGACCGTATGTGACGAATGAACACCGGATCGTCGCGATCGTGGAGGCGGCGAAGGTCGAAAACGTTTCGGACTTCCTCCTCGAGAGCGGATTCCTCCAGTGGAACAGCACTCACATTACTCCCGCCCAGCCGATCGCAGAGGGCATCGAGCAGATCAACAAACTCAAGCCGATCTACTAGGGCAGGCTTCCCACTAATTGTCGTTCCGTCATCACGCGGAACCCTCTCGGAATAGGAGCCGATGCCAGGTCTCCGAGGGAACGCTCTAAGCCCACTCGTAAATCGCAGAGGTTCCGTGGGTTTGAATGGTGCGCAGTCGGGGGATCGACGCTCCATTATCTCACGCAGCTTGCGCAGCTCGAAGTCGGGAAGTGAGCCAGGGGGAGGCAAGCAACCCGGTATGAGCAGCACGTTAATCATCACGACCGGCGCGGCATCGCCGACCGTAACCATCGTCGCGGGCTTCGGCGACAGCGTGTTCGCACAGCAGGCGTTTGCCCCCGCGGACGTGACCGTTACACAAGGAACGATCGTTCAGTGGACCCTTCTGAGCCCGACCGAACCGCACACGATTACGCACCCCCTTCCGACGGGGGCGCCCGCGTTTGATTCGAGCCCGAACTTCCCCCCGGCCGGTACGCCGCCCTGTCCCCCGCCGGTGATCCTGCCAGGCCAGTCCTTCCAGCTCACGTTTAACACCGCGGGAACCTTCACCTACTTCTGCAAGGTTCATGCTTGGCAAGTCGGCGAGACCTGGGTTGGCATGGTCGGGACGGTCCACGTCGTTCCGTTGCTATCCGCCGAGGCGATCAACACCCTGACGGTCGTGTCCTACATCGGTGTCGCGCTCGCCGCCGTCGCGCTCGTCATATCGCTGATTGCGATTGTATGGCGCAAGCCGTAAGGCCATCACCGAACGGCTTGGGCGACAAGTGCAGAGCCTCAGTAGCACAGTCAGCTTGGCGTAGAGACAGTCTGCCCCGCCCGGAAGTTGGCCGTGGAAAGGTGCCCACTCCCGCACGAAGGGATATGTAGCATCGCACCGATGGCGGCAGGGGGAAGCATGATTCGAGGTCTGCACGGCTTGTTCTACACGTCGGACGCGGCCGCGATGCGCGCGTTCATTCGCGACAAGCTGAAGCTGCCGTACACCAACGTCGGCGACGGTTGGCTCATCTTTGACCTGCCCGAGGGCGACATCGGCGTTCACCCCATCGACGAGAGCGGCCAGCCACCGTCTGGCACGCACGACGTGTCGTTCTTCTGTGACGACATTCACGGCACGGTCGCCGAGCTGCGAGCACGCGGCGTTCAGTTCGACGAGGACGTCGCCGATCACGGCTACGGCTTCGTCACCTACTTCACCATGCCGGGCGGTGTGAAGGTGCAGCTCTACGAACCCAAGTACCAGAAGCGTGCGTCGAAGTCGAAGCCGATGCCGACCGCGAAGCGCGTAGTCCGTGCCCGGGCCAAGGCGAAGCGTTCGAAGATCGCCGCCACAGGTCGCCGCCGCTGATGCGGATGGCTCCCCACACCAAGGTCTCGAAAGGGGAGACCAGTCGCAGAGCCGCAAGAGTGAATTGAACCCCGACCTGCGCCTTACCAAGGCGCGGGCTTACGAGCTGCTGGCCCGGTGCGAAATCCCGGATTTCGACGAGGCAACATACTATAACATTCTATTCGACATTGCGGAGCCACAGGGTCCCAGAGGCGATCCGCGACGGCGTCGTGGCGGCCGCCCGTCGGGCCGCCGAGCTCGCGGACGAGGCGGCGCGCACGACGCAGACCGACCGATAGCGACGCCCCGTGTCTCTGGTGTGGCGAGCCGGCGACCCGCGCAACGGGACGCCCCGGGTCCTCTGGAACGATGGCCCGCTCAGAGGTCGTAGACCCGACCGGGAACCTTCGGGAAGGGCTGCACTTCGCCGATGTGGTGGGCCCCCGTAATCCACGCCACGAGCCGCTCGACTCCAATTCCTGCGCCGGCCGTGGGCCGGAGACGACCCTCCTTCGCGAGCCGGAGGACCAGGCGGTAGTTCTCCTCCCGCACGCCGTCCCGCGCCATCTTCGCCGCGATCTTCTCGTATTCCCATTCCCGCCGCGCCCCGGAGAGGACCTCCCCGTAGCCCGGAAGGAAGAGGTCGAAATTGTCCCACCGGTCGCCCTCGAAGTCGTAGAACTCGCGGGGAATGTTCGTGACCCAGACGGGCCCGTGGATCTCTCGAGGTAGCTGGGCCTCCCACGCCTCTCCGTAGCGGGCGATCAGGTCCTCTCGGTCGTACGCGGGGAAGGGCGTCGCGGGGACCTCGAGTCCTCCGGGCCTTCCCAAGTACGCGAGGTCGTCCCGGCCGCGCCTCGAAAGCGCCCGCCCGAGCCCCACGAGCGTCTCCTCGACGAGGCGCATGACGTCCAGGGATTCCGCGTCCCGCATCTCGAAGTCGAGCTGGGTGAACTCGTAGATGTGCCGGCCCGTGGCCTGCCTCTCCCTCCGCTCGACCCGGACGTTCGGGGAGAGGACGACGATCTTCGGATGGAGGAGGGAGCAGACGACGAGCTTGTGGATGATCATGCTGAGGGTCGTACGAACGGTCTCGCCGTAGAGCTCGACCTCGATTCGTTTCTCAATCGATGCCCCCGGGTCCGGCCAGAGGGGATCCGTCGTGCGCGAGAAGACGACGGGCAGGAGCCATTCGAACCCTTTCCGCACGAACGTGCCGGTGAGGTAGCTTGCCGTCAGCGTCATCACGTGCCCGATCCGCAGCTTCCGCTCCACCCCGACGTCGTCCAAGTCTTGGAGGGCGCGGGGCACCTCCGTGAGCGTTTCGGCCTCCGTCCTCATGCGTTCCCCCCGGGAGGAAGGCACGAGGTCGACTAAGAACATTCTGACGCCAATCCCAGCAACCTGCCGGAGAAAAGTCTATGAATCACGGAGACAATCGGCATTATGCCGGCATGATCGACGCGACGGACGAGGCGATCCTCGCCCAGCTTATGAAGGACGGTCGGCGATCCGTCGTCCGAATCGCCCACGTCCTCCGGGTGCCCAGGGCGACGGTGCAGGACCGGATTCGGAGGCTCTCGGAGTCCGGCATCATCCGGAGGTTCGTCGCGGTTCCCGATTATGCGAAGCTCGGGAAGGGCACCAC
>CAYOUM010000081.1:0-6728 GCA_964407185.1 uncultured Methanomassiliicoccales archaeon
CGTAGGATTTCACCGCGGACGTTGTCCGGCATGGAGCGAAAGTCCGGATCCTCGGAGAGGACACCCGCGGCCGGCCGGACTTCGGCGAGCCGCCGCTCGATGTACGCGGCCTCCGCGGCGGGCCCGAGGGTTGCCCCACAGGCAGGGCAGCGCGTTTCCGACTCAAGGAGGGTCGTGTGACAATCAAAGCAGGTCGTTTTCCCCACGTGAGATCGCCTCCTGGTCGCGACGCTCGCGAGAAGGATTTTCCTTGAGATCGTGTGGTGAAGTCCCCGCCGCACGGCAGAATCCGGGAGGCCAAGCTTGATGACGTCCGCGAAGTCGTGGAGCCCGCGCGCGTGGAGGATGCGGGCCCTCGCCTCGTCGAATCCCGGCACCATCGCAAGCGTCCCGGCGGCCCGATCGGGCGCGTGATCCCCGCCCTGGGCTGCTGACTCCGCCGAGCACGACGTGCAGACCGCAAGGGCGCCGGTAAACGGCGTCCCGCAGCGAGGGCACGCGGCGAGCCCAGGAGCAAGAATCGTTGCACATCGTGGACAGACGGACTCCGTTGTCTCGAGGTCACACACGGGGCACGCGGCCGCCGCCACGCCGTGACCATCCTGGCTTAGCCTACTTAACGCTCCCGACTCGGTTATCGAGCGAAACAGTTTCGGTGACCTCCTGGAGAAAGGGACATCCCGGCGGTCGAGAAGTCGGACCGACGGCCGAGAGGCGGAATGCTCCTGGACGTACGCAACCGCTCCACCAGAGAAACTTCGATTCGCGGCGAGATTCCCGCGGCGTTTCCGTTCCCGCGGATTCGACCCGGCCAGGACGCGTTCCTCACGGATGCGATTCGGGCCATGCTCGAGGGAACGCATCTCCTGGCACACGCGCCGACCGGGATCGGAAAGACGGCCGTCGCCTTGACCGCCGCGCTTGCGGACGCGCGACGGATGGGTCATCTCGTCTTCTTCCTGACGTCGAGGCACAGTCAACACTGGATGGCGGTCGAGACGCTGCGCCGGATCGTGGCCCGGGGCCACCGCGTCGTCGGCATCGACGTGATTGCGAAACGCGGGATGTGTCTTCAGGAGCGCGCACCCGCCGGCGACGCGGGATTCCAAGAGTTTTGTGACCATCTCGTCCGGTCGCGCCGCTGCGGATGGTTTGCACGGTCCGCCGAGCCCGCCATGAAAATCGCGATGCAGAAGGTCCTCCATGTCCGGGAGCTCATCGAGACGGCGCGGGCGTGCGGGACGTGCCCCCACAAGGCGGCGATCGAGGCCGCCCGGCGGGCGGACGTCGTCGTGTGCGACTACAACTATGTATTCAGCGACATCCGGGAACGCATCCTTCCCCGGATCGAGAGACCGCTCGACGAGATCGTGCTCATCGTGGACGAGGCGCACAACCTGCCGGATCGGATCCGTGCCCACCTCACCGGGGACCTCGATGTCCCGACGCTGGTCCGGGCCGCCAAGGAGGCGCGGATTGTGGACCCCGAGACGGGCGCTCACCTCCAGGGGATCGTGCGGTCCGTGCGCGCAGCGTTGCTGGCGGAGAAGGGAGAGCGGACGGTCGAGAAGGGCATCCTTGTCGAGGCCGTGGAGCGGGGTCTCCGCGGGATTGACTATCGGGACCTCATGCGGTTCGCGCGTGTTGCGGGCGAGGCGCTCGCCGAGCGTGGGCTCCCGAGCGTCCTCCCGCACGTCACGAACTTCCTGGGGCGGTGGTGGGATCACGACGAGGGAATCTTGCGTCTCATCGTCGGAGGGGAGCTCGGCCGGTTCTCGATACGGCTCCTCGACCCAGCGGTCCTCAGCGGTCCTGTGTTCCACGAGGTTCACGCAAGCATCCTGATGAGCGGGACGCTGCACCCTCCCGAGATGTACGCGGACCTGCTCGGGATCCCGCCGGAGCGGAGAATCCTGGGTGTCTACCAATCTCCGTTCCCACCAGAAAACCGGCCCGTCCTCGTGAGCCCACGCGTGACGACCTCGTATGGGCGGCGGGGCCCGTCGATGTACGCGTCGATCGCGCGGGAGGTCGCGGCCGCCGCGCACGCGGTGCCGGGGAACGTGGCGGCGTTCTTCCCTTCGTACGAGTTGCTCGAAAACGTCGTTGCGAGGCTCCGCCCCCTCGTCGTCGATCGGAAGCTTCACGTTGAGCGGGCGGAATGGAGCGCCGCGGACCGGGCGCAGGCACTCGAGGCGATGCGCTCGCTCGCGGATCGACGGCATGCGATTCTGCTCGGAGTCCTTGGTGGCTCGTTGTCCGAGGGCGTGGACTATCCGGGGAACCTCCTGAGCGCTGTGATCGTCGTCGGCCTGCCCCTCAGCCCGCCGAACCTCGAGGTCGAGGCGCTGAAGGCGTTCTACGCAACGCGTTTCGGCGTCGCGAAGGGGTACGACTACGCGTACGTGTACCCTGCGGTGAGCCGTGTCCTTCAGGCTGCGGGCCGGTGCATCCGGAGCGAGAAGGACCGCGCAGCGGTCGTCGTTCTAGAGTCCCGCGTGCTCGACGCGAGGTATTCGCGATGCTTCCCCCCGGACTTCCCGCTCCACGCGGTCCCCGACGTCGAGGGCTCGCTGAGAAGGTTTTTGAACGGTGCGCCGCTTCCGCAGGCCCGTGCTCCTCAAGCGGGGCGCGGAAGCCGAGATTCAGACGGTCACGTGGATGGGCCGCCCGGCGGTCGAGAAGTGCCGCCTGCCGAAGCGGTACCGCCTCCCCGCGCTCGATGAGGAGCTTCGGCGGGCGCGAATCCGCACGGAGGCAAAGCTGATGGCGGAGGCGCGGGCCGTCGGGGTCTCCGTGCCGACCCTGTACGACATCGACCTTGTGGGCCATCGGCTCGTGATGGAGCACGTCGACGGCTCCACGGCGAAGGCGATCCTCGACAAGGGTGGTGCGGTGGCACTCGAGGTCTGCAAGGGAATCGGCGAGGCCCTCGCGCGGTTGCACCGCGCCGACCTCGTTCACGGGGATCTCACAACGTCGAACATGATCCTCCACGGGGGTCGCCTCGTGCTGATTGATTTCAGCCTCGGGGAGAAGACGGGGAGCGTCGAGGCGAAGGGCGTGGACCTCCGACTCCTCAAGGAGGCGCTCACGAGTGCGCACGCCCTCGGGCCGGAATACTACCGCACGGTTGTCTCCGCATATCGCCGGCGGTACCGGAGGGCGGGAGAGGTCCTTGCGAAGGCGAAGGAAATCGAGGAGCGGGGCCGCTACACGTGATCGCGTTCGTGACCACGAACCGGGGGAAGTTCCGCGAGGTCACCGCGAGGCTTGCTCCGAGTGGGATTCGGCTCCGGCGGGTGGACGCACCGTATCCAGAGATTCAGGCGGATCGACTCGAGGACGTCGTCTCCTACGCATCGCGCATTGTCGCGGCACGGATCCGGGGGGAATTCCTGATCGACGATTCCGGCTTGTTCATCGACGCCTTGAACGGGTTCCCGGGCGTGTACTCGTCGTACGTGTACCGTACAATTGGCTGCGAAGGCGTCCTACGCCTGATGCGGAGGCGCGGCCCACGGACGGCGTGGTTCGAGAGCGTGGTCCTCCTCGGCCGTCGCGGCCGTGCTTCGAAGATCTTTCGAGGTGCCTGCGCGGGCACTATCGCGCCCTCTGGACGCGGGTCCGGCGGGTTTGGCTTCGATCCGATCTTCGTGCCTCGGTCCCGCGGGCGGACGTTCGCGGAGATGAGCCTGGCGGAAAAGAACGCCGTGTCCCATCGCGCGCGGGCGGTCGACGCCCTCGCCACATACCTGCGGAGGCGGGGATCATGAAGCTGAAGGATCGGACGGTCTGCATCACGGGGGCGGCGGGATTCATCGGCAGCCACCTTGCGGACATCCTCGCGGGCTCGTGTCGGCTCCGGCTGCTCGACAATCTGAGCTCGGGGACGAAGGCGAACCTGAAGGGAGCGCTGAAGAAGCCGGACACGACCTTCGTGAAGAAGGATCTCCTCGATCCGAAACTCGACGCCGCGCTCAAGGGCACGGAGCTCGTTCTCCATTTCGCTGCGAATCCCGACGTTCGGTCCGCCGTTGAGGACCCGAAGCCGACGTTCGACGAGAACGTCGTCGCGACCTTTCGGCTCTTGGAGGTGTGCCGGAGGGCCGACGTGAAAGGGTTCGTCCTCGCGTCGACATCGACAGTGTACGGTGAGGCCTCGCGGATCCCGACGCCCGAGGACTACGGGCCCATGGAACCGAGGTCCCTGTACGGCGCGAGCAAACTCACGTGCGAGGCGTTGATGGCGAGCTACGCGCACACGTATGGAATCGAGGGACTCGTGTTCCGGTTCGCAAATGTCGTCGGCGGGCGGAGCACGCACGGCGTCGTGGTGGACTTCGTGCGAAAGCTTCGGAGGAACCCGCGGCGCCTCGAAATCTACGGAAGGGAACCGGGAACGTCCAAGTCGTACATTTACATCGACGACGTAATTCGCGGGATCATGGCGGGGACGGACCGGGCCGCAGCTCCGTTCGACGTGTTCAACGTTGGGAGCGACGACGCAATCGCGGTAAGGCAGATTGCGGACATCGCCGTGCGGGAGCTCGGCCTTTCCAACGTCGCCTTCGCGTGGACGGGTGGCGTCGCGGGCGGAGGCTGGGCCGGCGATATCCGGCGGATGATCCTCGACACGACGAAGCTCAAGGCCACGGGGTGGCGGCCGAAGGTGACCGGCACAGAGGCCATCGCGCGGGCCGCGCGGGACGCAGCGACGAGTTTCCTCAAAAAGTGACGGGTACCCTGCGACCTCGGACCCCACAAAAAAGGCAACCATGGCCGTCACGCGCTGAGCCCTAACGAATCTGTTACTGCGGGCCAAACGATTATCTTGACCCCCGAGCTTCGAGGCGCGATTGGGGCTGTGGGGTAGCTTGGCCTATCCTTCGGGCTTTGGGAGCCTGCGACGCCAGTTCAAATCTGGCCAGCCCCACTGCGCAGGGCGGCTTCGTGGACGGACTCCGCGAGAGACACGCGACCATGAGCCAGGAGTTCCGAAGCCTGTGGCAGGATGAGCCCGCGTGGTCAAATCGGCCTTCGCCGATCCGCCATTCTCTCAACATTCGGAGAGGGAACGCGTGAGCCCGCCCTCGGACAGTCGCCATTCTCCCAAGATTCGGAGAATCCTTCGCAAGAGATTCGCTCCGAGATGAGAGATCCCTTCGTCGTTTCTCGCAAAGATGCGAGAATCGCCTCCTTCCGACGAGCGTCATTCTCACAGGATTGGGAGACGAGCGAGGGCTGCGTTATCGAATTTTGATCGCCTCGATGTCGTGATCGACTCCGTTTCTCTCAAGGAACCGGACGATTTCGGCGAGCCGATGTGGGGCCACAAACAACGCCGACTGCGCGATGTATCGGACCCCCTCGCTCCAGACGAACCCAGGATATGTGTATTCCTTCCCGTTCCGTTGATACGACCGCCCGAAGATGAAGTATTGAGTTCTGCTCACGGCCCCTGTGTCGCGGCTATCAATGTCCCATGTGACGACGAACGCGGATCCGCGGAGCCGTGCCTTGCCCTCGCGGACGAGACCCATCATGGACTTGCGAGTCATCTTTTCTCACAATCTTGAGAGAGCCCATGTTGGCTTCAGGGTCGTACCAGGAGGTCACTGGGACTACTCCTGCACATTTCTCGTAGGAGGACCGAATGTACTCCGCCCTTCCCTCGTCAAATGCTTATTTGGAGCCCGGGAGTTCGCCACGGTCGCGAGGCTGTGGGGTGGCTTGATATCCTATGGGCTCCGGGAGCCTGAGAGGCCGTTCGAGTCGGCCCAGCCCTACTCCGATTCTTCCGATCGCTCGGGACCGTCCCTTGGCCCCGGGCCCGGAAATCACCGCGGGACCAGGCGGGCCTCCCGGATTTCGAGGGTCCCGGAGGACCCGTCCCACCGGGACTCCGCCTTCACAATCTCCAATCTTTGTGAGAACATCGGGGCGAACGTCACGAGGGTCTCGAACTCCCCGCCTTCCCCGCACGGGTTCAGCCCCACTCGCCGCTGGAGCTCGAGGAGCACCCCCGCGGCGGCTCGGTCGAGGCGTCGTCCGAGCCATTCCTTCCCAAGCCCCTCCGCGGACACGCTCGTGAACATCGCCTCGATCCCCGCGTCCAAGTACTCCATCAGGAGACGGCGCTGCTCGAGCCGCCACAGCGGGGCGAACACCCGGAGCCCGAGGTCGTGTCCCACGATGTTCACACGACTGTGTTGGTAGTCCGACGCGATCGCACCCACAACCACGCCATCCACCCGGATCGAGGAGAGGGCTCGGCGAAGCGCGTCCAGTTCCGCGTCCTCGCCCACGCCCGCGGGCTCTTGAACGAGCGGGACCCCGATCGACTCCGCGAGGAGTGGGACGAGGTGCAGGTTCGGCACATGGTACAGCATCGATGCGGGATCCTGCGGTAGGATGGAGACGAGGTGGGTGACCTCCCACCCGCGCTGTTGTGCGACATGCACAGCGTAGGTAGAGTCCTTGCCTCCAGAGTACAGGGCAGCAACGCGCATCGGTCCGGCGAAGTCACAATCCGACAAAGAGATTCCGACACGTGCCCCCGTGAAACCCTTTATGCCCGCCCGCGGTTTCCCGCACGATGCGCCTCGAGGAGATGAGGCGTGCGGACCTTCCCGGAGGGCGTGATGGAGAGAGACGTCGAGGCGATGAAACGTCGCGCGGCGGAGGCCGCGGTGTCCCTCGTGAAGGAGGGCATGGTCGTCGGGCTC